>CAYQFD010000027.1:0-12139 GCA_964416795.1 uncultured Ruminococcus sp.
CGTGAGCAGGTGTAATTTTAACAACACCTGTTCCAAAATCCATTTCAACATAATCGTCAGCCACAACGGGTATTTCTCTATGAACGATAGGCAGAATAAGGGTTTTGCCAACCATATCCTTATATCTTTCATCATTGGGATTAACTGCAACAGCAGTATCGCCAAGTAAGGTTTCTGGACGTGTGGTTGCAAGCTCTAAATAACCACTACCGTCTTTAAAGGGATAGCGAAGATGCCAGAAATGACCTGCCTGCTCCTCATATTCAACCTCAGCATCTGAAATAGATGTCTTACAGTGCGGGCACCAGTTAATAATACGCTCGCCTCTGTAAATAAGGCCTTTTTCATAAAGTCTTACAAAAACCTCGTTAACTGCCTTGTTACAGCCCTCGTCAAGAGTGAATCTTTCTCTGTCCCAGTCGCAAGAAGAGCCAAGCTTCTTAAGCTGTTCAATAATTCTGCCGCCGTACTGCTTTTTCCAAGCCCAAGCGCGCTCTAAGAAGCCGTCACGACCGATATCGGCTTTTGTAACGCCCTCTTCCTTCATTTTTTCTACAATTTTAGCCTCTGTAGCAATAGAAGCGTGGTCAGTACCGGGAAGCCACAAGGTATCAAAGCCCTGCATTCTTTTAAAACGAATTAAAATATCCTGCAATGTGTTATCAAGTGCGTGACCCATATGAAGCTGACCTGTAATGTTCGGTGGCGGAATAACTATTGTAAAGGTATCCTTATCCTTTTCACATTTAGCATGAAAATATTTACCGTCAAGCCACTGTTTATAAATTCTGTCTTCAACGTCTTTCGGGTTGTATTGTTTGGCTAATTCTTTTGCCATATTTTTCACTTTCCTTTGGAAATTTATTCTTTTAATATTTTTTAAAAAAAGTCACAATATATAACTGTCGGTACAAAAAGCGTTTGCGAAAAACCGACTGTAAAGACTGTTTTTAAAGATAAAAGCGTATAGAGTTGTTTTAGGACATACAATATGATGCTTTCTTGAAAACAGTCTTTTTCAATTATACATTAATAAATACATAAGTCAAGTTATATTTCAAGCTTAACCTGTTCTGCAGTGCCCGTCGGCAGCTTGCTACCCGCCGCAGGCAGATTTCTTGTTCTGTAGCGGTGGTCATTTTCAAGCTCACCCTTGGTATAAAGCAAGGCTTCCGATATGCGCTGACCTTTTTTCTGTGTCATAACGCCGATACCGCCGTTATCCTTGGTGGCCTTTGCAGGAATTGATGCTGTATTAACTATAAGCATTCTGCCGTTTGTCGATTTAAGAAGCAGCTCCCTGTCTTCCTTTACATAAAGAGCAGTGTGCAAAGTAAATTTTTCACTGTACGCCTTAATAAGCTTTTTACGGTTTGTTTTGGTTTCATAGGACGAAAGCGGAACCTTTGCGATTCTGCCGTTATCAAATATGAATATCATAAATCCATCATATTTTGCGGTTTCAACCATATAAATCGCATTTTCTGCTTCTTCAAAAGCAAGCTTAGAGGGTATATAATCACCCATAACGCTGGCTTTTGAGTCAGAAAATTCAGCAGTTTTTGATTTATAAACCTGACATTTGCTTGTGAAGAACAGCAAATCAACCGCATTTGTCGACTCAATAATCTGCGTTATCTCGTCGCCCTCTTTAAGCTTTTGCTCACCGCTCATTCTGAGTGACTGCGGTGTAATCTTCTTAAAGTATCCGTCCTTAGTGAAGAAAAGGGTTACAGGTGAATTATCAACCTCAACCTCCTCGCTGTCATTTTCCTCGCTTTGTGCGGAGATTATTTCGGTTTTTCTGTCCTTACCATATTTCTTCGATACTTCTTCAAGCTCTTTAATTATAATTCTTAAAATTTTATTTTTAGAATTAAGTGTGCTTTCTAGGTCTTCAATTTCGGCTATAAGCGCCTCAATATCTTTAGTTCTCTTTAAAATATATTCGCGGTTTAAGTGGCGAAGCTTAATTTCTGCCACATACTCAGCCTGAATTTCATCAATGCCGAAGCCAATCATAAGGTTAGGCACAACCTGCGATTCCTCTTCAGTTTCGCGAACGATTTTTATAGCCTTATCAATATCAAGAAGTATCTTTTCAAGACCTTTTAAAAGATGCAATCTGTCCCTTGCCTTAGAGAGCCTGAAATAAACTCTTCGGCGGACACATTCCTCTCTGAAGGCTACCCACTCGGAAATGATTTCTTTAACACCCATAACACGCGGAGAGCCTGCTATTAAAATATTAAAGTTACACGAAAAGCTGTCCTCAAAAGGAGTCATCTTAATAACCTTTTTCATCAGTTTTTCGGGGTCTGCACCGCGCTTTAAATCAATCGTAATTTTAAGACCGCCTAGGTCGGTTTCATCACGGATATCATTAATTTCGGTGATTTTTTTAAGCTTTACAAGGTCGATTACCTTTTCGATTATTGCCTCAGACGTAGTTGTAGGCGGAATTTCTGTAATATCAATGCAGTTCTGCGATTTATCATAGGTGTAAACACCGCGAACCTTAAAACCGCCTCTGCCTGTTTCATATATTTTTTCAATATCGGCACGGTTATATAAAAGCTTACCGCCTATTGGGAAATCGGGTGCTAAAAGAGTATCCGCAACATTAATATCGTTATCCCTTATATAAGCTATTGTGGTTTCACAAACCTCTCTTAAATTGAAAGGACGAATTGAGCTTGCCATACCTGCCGCAATACCTGTGTTTGCATTAACAAGCACCGACGGGAAAGTAACCGGAAAGAGCGTCGGCTCTTTCATTGTGGCGTCATAGTTATCCACAAAATCAACCGTATCCTTTTCAATGTCACAGAAAAGCTCTGACGCTATGGGCGATAGCTTTGCCTCGGTATAACGTGATGCGGCATAAGCCATATCGCGCGAATATGCTTTACCGAACGAGCCCTTTGATGCAACGTAAGGATGTAACAGTGCCTGATAGCCTTCGGACAGTCTTACCATAGTTTCATAAATTGCCGCGTCACCGTGCGGGTTTAACTGCATAGTCCTACCCACGATATTAGCCGATTTAATTGTGCTGCCGTTTAAAAGTCCCATATTATACATTGTGTAAAGCAATTTTCTGTGCGATGGCTTGAACCCGTCAATCTCGGGGATTGCACGCGATACAATAACACTCATAGCATAGGGCATAAAATTGCTTTCAAGCGTTTCGGTTATTGGTTGTTCTACAGTAAGACCCGCGCCTGCAATAAAGGCATTAATCTGCGGCTTTACCTTCTTTTTAATTTCTGTTTTTTTTCTCGGAGCCATATTCTCATCCTTCGAATTCGTAATGCGTAATTCGTAATGCGTAATCACAAATTACAATTTTGAGTTTTGGTTATAGACATTAAAATTTTTATAAGTTCTGTACAATCGGAATAAATACTTTCAAATAATCCCTTATCTATATAATCAGTTTCATTAAGTATTTCAAGCCAATATTCAGTTTCACTGGCTTCCTTAAGAGCTATATTCATTTTTGCATAAAAATCAGCTTTGCTTTGACCTCTAATGGCTTCTTTAACATTTGCACCAATACTAGTACCACTTTTTAGTATTTGTTTTGACAAAACATATTCTTTTTTATTGTCGTTAAGGTATTTACTTAATTTAACAATTCTTATTGCAAAAGCCTTGCTTTTTATTACTATTATATTTTTCATTGTTTTTTCATCCTTTAATTACGCATTACGAATTACGCATTACGCATTAAGATATGTCCGCTTCGTCAAGATAAATATATCCGTTTTCAGCAATAAATTCCTTACGTCCTGCAAGGTCGTCACCAAGCAGCAAATCAAACATCTGACTTGTTCTTTCGGCATCTTGCGGCATAACCTTAATAAGTCTTCTGGTTTCAGGATTCATAGTAGTTAGGTTCATCATATCGGGTTGGTTTTCGCCAAGTCCCTTTGAACGCTGAATTGTATACTTAGCATCGCCGATTTTTTCTAAAATATCTGCCTTTTCCTTTTCGTCGTATGCAAAATAGGTCATATCCTTAGTGCCTATTTCATAAAGCGGAGTTTCGGCAATAAACACCTTACCCTCATTAATAAGGGTGGGCATAAGGCGGTAAATCATAGTGAGAATAAGGGTTCTTATGTGGAAGCCGTCAACATCGGCATCGGTACAGATGATAACCTTATTCCACCTAAGATCATCAATGTTAAAGGTAGCAAGTCCTTTGTTTACCTTTGATTTTACCTCAACACCGCAACCAAGCACTTTTATAAGGTTTGTGATAATTTCACTTTTGAATACCTTTTCATAATCTGCCTTTAAGCAGTTAAGGATTTTACCGCGGACAGGCATAATTGCTTGGAATTCTGCATTTCTTGCCAATTTACAGGAGCCTAAAGCCGAGTCACCCTCAACTATAAATATTTCGCGGACAGCTACATCTTTCGAACGGCAGTCAACAAACTTTTCAACGCGGTCAAGCATTGAATTTGAGGTCTGCAACGCTTTTTTGATATTAATTCTTTCGCGCTCGCTTCTCTCACGGCTTCGCTTATTAACAAGCACCTGATCGGCAATTTTATCAGCCTCAGCCTTATTTTCAATAAAATAAACCTCTAACTGATGCCTGAGAAAATCGACCATAGCATCATAAATAAACTTATTGGTAATTGCCTTTTTGGTTTGGTTTTCGTAAGAGGTCATTGTCGAGAAAGAGGAAATCACAAGCACCAAACACTCATCAACATCGGATATAGTAATTTTATTTTCATTACTCTTATATTTATTTGTTTGCTTGATATATGCATCTATCTGCGAAACAAAGGCGCTTCTTACAGCCCTTTCGGGAACACCGCCGTGCTCCAGCCAGCTTGAGTTGTGGTAATACTCTTTAAGAATGTGACGGTTGCTGAAGGCTACTGCCACATTAATTTTTACTTTATATTCGGGCTTGTCCTCGCGGTCTTTACCCTTGCGCTCTGTCTGCCAAAACTGAACCGAGGAAAGTCTTTCTTCACCTGTGATTTGGTTTACATAATCTACGATACCGTTTTTGTACACTATATCCTGCGAGATAAACTTTGCGCCCTGCTGCTCTCTAAACTGAAACAAAAGACCGTCGTTTACAATAGCCTGTCTTTTAAGTGTATCTATAAAATATTCTGTTGGAATGTCGGTTTCGGTGAAAACCTCCAAATCGGGCTTCCAACGGGTTTTAGTTCCCGTATCCTTACCCGAATATTCTTCCTTTTTTAGCCCGCCTATATTGTATCCCTTTTCAAAATGCAGAGTATATTTATATCCGTCACGCTTGATTTCAACATCCATATATTCCGAGGAATACTGTGTCGAGCAAAGACCGAGACCGTTAAGACCTACGGAATATTCATAGTTTGCGCCGTCATTGGTGTTATACTTACCGCCCGCATACATTTCGCAGTATAAAAGCTCCCAGTTATAACACTGTTCTTTATTGTTAAAGTCAACAGGCGCACCGCGTCCGAAATCCTGTACTTCTATTGAGCCGTCGGAATATTTGGTTACAATAATTTTATTGCCGTAACCCTCCCTCGCCTCGTCTATGGAGTTTGAAATGATTTCAAATACAGAATGCTGGCAACCGTCAAGACCGTCCGAGCCGAAAATAACGCCTGGACGCTTTCTGACCCTGTCAGGACCTTCTAATTTCTGTATACTGTCATTACCGTATTCGGCATTGGTTTTTGCCATAAATATATACTCCTTGAATTTAAATTACAATTATAATCATTATACACTATATTTTGTGGTTTCGTCAAGCAAAAATGCCGATATTTTCCTTTTGGGAGGCTATTTCAAATAAAATTTCTGTTTATTTTTATTGCATTTTAATTTGGTTTGATATATATTTGTATTGGTGATTTGAAATGGGTATAACGTTGACTGCAATATTTTTACCCATTATTTTTTATTTATTTTAGGAGCAAGGTATGAAAAAAAGAACAAGACGTCAAAAAGCTATTATCAGAAGAAGAATTTTCTTTTCATGTGTCGCGCTCATTTTAGCGGGAGTTATAGCGCTGATTTCCTTTATAATCCATTCAATTTTTTCGGCGCACGACGGAGAAGAACACACAAACAGCACCGCTTCTAAAACAGAAAGTGTTGTAAGCCAAACTGAAAAAGAAGCCTTTGCCACAGTGCTTAGCACAGGCGATATTATGGTACACGACACTCAGATTTACGGCGCTAAAAACAGCGAAACGGGTGAATACGATTTCAGCGCTTTTTTCAAAGAAACCGCGCCGTATTTTAAAAAAGCAGATTTGTCTGTTGCCAATTTAGAGGTGACCTTCGGCGGAACAGAATCAGGCAAATATAGCGGCTATCCCTCATTCAACACGCCTGACAGTCTGGCAACTGCGATTAAAAACAGCGGTCTTAATTTTCTTGTAACCGCTAATAACCACAGCTACGATACAGGCCTTTTCGGTCTCAAGCGAACAGCACAGGTTTTAAAACAAAACGGGATTGAATTTATCGGAACAAGAGAAACCACTGCTGACAGTACCTATGCCGTAAAGGAAATAAACGGCATTAAAATCGGTATGGCAAACTACACCTATGAGGGAAGACCCGCAAATGCCATCGAGGGCAGAAAATACCTTAACGGTAATCTCCTTAATGATGAGGCAACACCGCTTGTAAACACCTTTGATTATAACAAAATAGACTCTTTCTATAACGAGGCGCAATCGGTAATATCGGAAATGAAGCACAACGGTGCGGAATTTATAGTATTTTATATGCATTGGGGCAATGAATATCAACTAAACGCCAATACCCACCAAAAGAGTATCGCACAAAAGCTTTCAAACTTGGGTGTAGACATAATAATCGGCAGTCATCCTCACGTTATTGAGCCTGTAGAGCTTATTCATTCTGAGGACGGACAAAATACCACTGTATGCCTGTATTCCACAGGAAATGCAGTTTCAAATCAAAGACAGGAAATTATGGATAGCTGCCCCTCGGGTCACACGGAGGACGGTATGCTTTTCAGCTACACCCTAAGAAAAGATGACGACGGTGTGTCGCTTGACAGTGTTGATATTATTCCGACTTGGGTTGACAGATACAAGGGTGGCGGCGGTTATCTTTACACTATCTATCCTCTCGAAAAGGCAGACTGGGGAAGCACTAAGTATTCACTTGATGAAACAGCAGCCGCAAAAGCTCAAAAATCCTATGAACGAACAAAAGCAATAGTAGCAGAGGGGCTCACCGAGGTGCAAAAGCATATTGGCTGTGAAATAACATTTAACCAATAAATATGAATATTAAATACCCCCCTATGCGAAATTTAGTAGCATTGGGGGGTTATCTATATCATAAAAATTCAATAAAACAACATATCTAAAAAATCTTTAAGAGGTTTTCCTGCAAACAATTCTTCGCTGCAAATATCATTCAATAATTTTTTATCAAAACTTTCACATTTTGAATACCTCTTAATTAAAAAGTTCTTTAGTTCATCAGCACCGTTAAAAATCTCTATTTCATATTCCATGCCTCCTCTATGACTGAATTCAGAATTGAAATCATTGCAAAAATCAGTGAATTCTTCATAACTTACATTATCTGTTTTAATCTTCCCTAACTTAAACCAATAATTAAAAAGTTTTATGGCATCCTCTTGACGATTACAGTTAAAAGACTTCAAATCTGTTTCCAAATCATCTGTCGCATCGTTTAAAATATCATATAAAAATATATGACGGATATACCCTACAGTCTCTTCAATACTTTGAGCAACCAACACCTGTGTTCCCGAATGAAAACAACAAGTAAAACGAGTGAAAATAAATATATCGAACGGTTTTGCAAATGTTAAATCCTGCATCTCAATAACGTGAGAGTTTTTCCAATTTTCAAATTTTAAAAAATCCATTGCCTTCTCCATTTTTCTTATCTTTAACACAATTATATCTTTCTAATATGCTAAAGTCAAGATATATTCAAATCTTTAGCATATTTATGGGGATAATACTTGTATGAAAATTTATGATTATAACGGAAAGAAAAATATTTGCGGCGACAGAATTCACGAAGCCCGATGTAAATTAAGGCTTACTCAAAGTGATTTGGCAGCACAATTACAAATCAACGGAATAATTATCGAGCGTGACAGTATTTCAAGAATTGAAATCGGAACAAGATTTGTTGCTGACTATGAACTCAAAGAATTATCTAAAATTTTAAAGGTTTCTGTTGATTGGTTATTGGGAATAGAATAATAACTTTTCAAAATACAAACATATGGATACAAATAACCCCAAAGACAAGTAATTGTCTTTGGGGTTATTTTATGCCTGTGTCAAGTCAGGGACAAATTTTTAACTCTGAGAAGACAAGAGAGTACCGTCACCTATCTTCAAAAACCAGTTTTTATATTTTTAATCTCAATGATTTCTCTCCGCTTCAATTTTGCTGATTAGAAATCTACCAACACTAACCGCATATTTTAATGCAACAGGTATTAAATCTTTATCAAGCTTTTTAATAAAACCTTCCAATTCAAAACTAATATCACCATTATATCCCGATTTTGCAAAAGCAGTTGTGACAGCATCCCAATTAATATTACCCTGATAAGGCAATAAATGACTGTCGCTTTTAAAATCGTTATCATGGATATGTACTATTTTTAATAAATTACTGTCCAGACCCATAATAACATCTTCCGGATTATATCCCATATATGCAGAATGACCTAAATCCAGACAAATGTTGAAATGCTCATTATTTAGTTTTTTGACAAATTCATTATGAACTATAGGGTCGATAAAAACAGGAAATCTTTCTCCTGTTCCTATTAATCTTCCTGCCAAATTTTCTACACTTATATTTATATTAAATTTCTCGCAAAAAGGAACAAGACTATTATAAAATTTTAACTGATAATCCTCAAAATCAAAATCTTTAGGGATATTATTTTTTATTGCGTGAACAACTATGTTTTTAGCATTGATAATCGATGCAAATTCTATAGAACGAACTATTCTCAAATATTCATAATCTGAAAGGTCCATTTTATTCGACAAACCGAATGAAAAAGGTGCGTGTGATTGATTGCAAACAAGACCGTATTTATTTAACAATTCTTTAATTTTATAAGCCTTTTCTACATAATTATCATCTAACATATCTCTTTCATCAGTGGCATAAAACATCGAATAATCAACCGCATCGAAGCCTGCCTCTTTTATCATTTTAAGTGCAGTTTCATCATCAAAGATATTTCTAAGTGTACTTGTATCAATAGAAAGTAACATAATTTTTCTCCTATTTAGTAGGTAATAAGATTATAATCTTTATTCTTTAGAGTTTTCAAAAGTTCTTCTATATTTTTGATTTCATAATCTGTTGTAATTCCGCTTAGTGCCATATACTCAGGGTGATGTGCATCAGAACCGCTGATACCATTCAGGTTATATGTTTCAGCCCATAATTTTGCAATATGATTTCTCGAATCGTGCTTTGGATGAGCGTTAAAAACCTCTATTCCGTCACAAATATTGGGAGGAATAATTTTAAGTCCGTTTCTAAAGGGATGCGCCTGATAAACCAAAATCCCATTATTATGTGCCCACTCACAAAGCTGTTTAATATCTAACTCATATAAATTTGTATTATTTAGTATCAATTCTTCTGTGATTCCGTATAGTAAATAATCGTTTGCACTTTCGTTAAGATTAATCTCCATACCTAAAATAACATTGATATTTTTATTAGCTTTAACTGCTGCATTATATCCTTCAAAAAATAATGAGGTATGATACTCCAAGCCTTTATCACTAATGTGAGTACCGCCAAAATGATCGGTTATGACTATAGTTGAATATCCTGCATCTATATATTTATCGATAATCTCAGCAGCAGGTAATCTTCCGCATTTCCAACTCGATTCTTTTGTGTGACAATGCAACTCTGTTTTATATTTTTTCATATTAATTTATTCAATCCTTTCAATTAGCAAGGTTTAAACATAATTATCATATCACAACGCACACAAATACGCAATTTATGGCGATATAATAGGAAAATAAGCAAAAACAGGCGCACAAATGAGCATAAGTTAGCGCCAAAAACAAATTTTGGAGATACTCATAGCGGTGTTTTTACTGCATTTTATTTTCCAACACAGAATTTTCGGAATATTTCGTCGGTTACTTCATTTGTAACGCGTTTTCCGGTCATTTCAAAAAGCGCCGCCAATGCATCGTCTACACAAACGCCTACCGCGTCCATAGTAAGTCCCGAATTGAGTGCCTCGAGTGCCTCGCTCACACCGTCAAGCGCTCGTACCGCACAGTCACGCTGACGCTCATTCATAAGCACAACACTGTCTGCTGTAAGATTTGCAGTACCCGAAATTTCGGTTATCTGCTTTTCTAACTGCTCATAACCGCTACCCGTTTTAGCCGAAGCCTCAACCACCCTGAAGCCCTCAAAAGCAGATAAATCAATTCTGTTTTCAAGGTCGGTTTTATTTATTATAATAATTGTATTTTGCTTTTCAATCGACTCAATAAGGCTTAAATCGTCGCTATCAAGCGGCTGTGTACCGTCAAATACTGCTAAAATCAGTTGCGCTGTGTCAATTTTCTCCTTTGCGCGTTCAACTCCGATAATTTCAACCTTATCGTCAGTCTTGTGAATACCTGCTGTATCCGCAAGCCGAAGTGTTATATCACCTATTGTTACGGTTTCTTCTATAACGTCACGCGTAGTACCCGCAACCTCAGTCACAATAGAACGCTCTGTGCCGCTAAGCATATTCATAAGTGTGGATTTTCCAACGTTTGGTTTACCCACAATTGCAGTATCAATACCCTCGCGAAGAACCTTGCCTGCATCAAATGTTGAAAGCATATCGCACAGCTCTTTTTTTGCATTGCTTAACATATTTGAGAAATTCTCAACACTTAAACCCTCTATATCCTCATCGGGATAATCGGAATAAGCCGCGATTGAGGCATCTGCCGACACTAAATCTGCCACAATTTTTTCTGTTCTTTTAAAGGTTCTTCCTGTATGCGCCGCGCGGGAAAGTTTAAGTTCTGCATTGCTTTTAGCAGAAATAAGTCCCATAATACTTTCGGCTTTGGTAAGGTCGGTTTTACCGTTTAAAAATGCGCGCTTTGTGAACTCGCCCGCTTCGGCTAAGAAAGCACCGTTTTTCAAAATCAGCCTTAAAACTGATTTCAGCATAAGTGCACCACCGTGCACAGTTATTTCTACAGTATCCTCACCTGTAAAGCTATGAGGTGCTCTGAAAACAAGCGCCACCGCATCGTCAAGCACGGTATCTCCGTCCCTTATCTCACCGTATGCCGCCTGATAGCCCTCAAAATCACATAATTTCTTTTTAGAAAAACTAAAAAATATTTTATCCGCAATTCGGAAAGCATTATCGCCCGAAATTCTTATAACCCCCAAAGCACCGTCGCCCGCCGGGGTTGCAATAGCGGCAATAGTTCTGTTATTCATTCTTAATATCCTTGTCCTTTAAATCATAATATAATTTTATTAATAGTAACATAAACAGCCTATTTTTTCAATAAAAAAAGACACACAGCAAAACTGTGTGTCTTTTGTGTTGGCATCTACTTATCTTCCCGGGCAGCTTCCCGCCAAGTATTTTCAGCGCAAGTGAGCTTAACTTCTGTGTTCGGTATGGGAACAGGTGGACCCTCACCGCAATCAACACCAACTGCGTGTCACCTAGAGGCGACTTTGCTATATTACCACACCAGAATCGTTTTGTCAACCCCTTTTTTTAAATTTTTTAAAAAATTTTTCTAAGCCTTAAAATATTTGAAAAAATCGTCTGATTTTGTCCTTTATACAGGAAATATATTAAATATTATATAAAAAATTAAAATATTTATTTACAAATGGCAGAAAAAGTGGTATTATAGTATGCGTATGAGACTGTTTATATGATTTATTATTCTTCAGTTCTCAAAATATTTTTTAGGAGGAATTTTTGTGTCCAGAAAGTTCAAAACTATGGACGGTAACAATGCTGCTGCTCATGTATCCTATGCGTTTACAGAAGTAGCAGGTATTTATCCTATCACACCGTCCAGCCCGATGGCAGACTATGTTG
>CAYQFD010000028.1:0-11862 GCA_964416795.1 uncultured Ruminococcus sp.
CTTTATAATTATTTATATGCGATATACTTTGGGAGCTCATCGAGTGAACCCACTTGTATTACAAGTAAATCGCCGATATAAAAAACCGATTGAAAACAAAGATCTAAAGTGGTATAATCATTATAATTACTATGATTTAAGTAGAAGGTGAATGTGAACAGATATGGAACTTAATTTCGGTTACGGAAAAACAGAGCAAATTGTAAATGTTCCCGATAAAAATTTACTGGGAGTGCTGACAGCAAACGAAATGGAGCACAAAAGATCAGGCGTTGAGGCGGTAGAATACGCCCTTAAAAATCCAATCGGTGCGCCCACTTTGCGTAAGGCTGTTAAGGCAGGGCAAAAAATTGCTATTATTGCCAGTGATATTTCTCGTCCTGTGCCAAGCTATGAGATTTTACCCTCTATTTTAGATGAGCTTTTTACGGCGGGTTGTAAAGCTGAGGATATTACGGTTGTGTTTGCGCTCGGCTCCCACCGTAATCATACCGAGGAAGAAATGCGCCGTTTAGCAGGGGATAAAGTATTTGACACCATCCGCTGTGTCGATTCTGACCCTAGTGACTGTATACATATGGGCACAACCGATGCCGGAACACCCGTTGATATCACAAGAATAGTAGCCGAGGCGGATTTTAAAATTTGCACAGGCAACATAGAATTTCATTATTTTGCAGGTTACTCGGGCGGTGCTAAGGCAATTATGCCGGGCGTATCAACACCGTCTGCTATTCAGGTGAATCATAGAATGATGGTTGAAGAGTCGGCGTGTGCAGGAAAACTTGTCGGCAATCCAATAAGACAGGATATCGAACAGGCAGGAGATATTTGCGGTATTGATTACATAGTAAACGTGGTACTGGACGAGCATAAGCATATAGCTTACGCCGTTGCAGGTGACGTTACCAAAGCGCATCGTGACGGTTGCGCATATCTTGATAAAATGTATAGCAAAAAAATCCCTGAGCGCGCCGATATAGTGTTGGTTTCGCAAGGTGGGGCGCCAAAGGACGCTAATTTATATCAGGTTCAAAAGGCACTTGATAACGCAAAACACGCCGTTAAGAAAGGCGGAACCATTATTCTTATGGGTGCTTGTAACGAGGGACTCGGAAGCAAAACCTTTGAAAGCTGGCTTTTGAGCGCACCGACAGCAGAGTCTATGATTGATAGAATTCATAAGCAGTTTCAGCTTGGCGGTCACAAGGCGGCGGCAATTGCAATGGTGCTTCAAAATGCCTCGATTGATTTAATAAGCGAAATGGAGGACGATTTTGTCCGCAGGATTTTCTTAAATCCTAAGCCTTCAGCACAAAAGGCGCTAGACGATGCATTTGAAAAATACGGACCGAATGCTACTGTAATAGCAATGCCGTTCGGCGGTGCTACACTCCCAATGGCAGAATAGGTGTTTTTATGAACAAAAAATTTTTAAAGCTAGTCCTTGCCGCTTTCTTTTTAGCACTTTCCTACGTGATGCCGTTTTTGACAGGTCAGGTGCCCGAAATCGGCTCAATGCTTTGCCCTTTGCATATTCCTGTGCTGCTTTGCGGTTTTATTTGCGGTTGGCCGTGGGGCTTGGCGGTAGGCTTTATCGCACCGTTGCTTCGTTCATTTATGCTCGGAATGCCGCCGCTTTTCCCTAAAGCTGTCTGCATGGCGCTTGAGCTTGCAACATACGGACTAATTGCAGGTCTTATGCACAAAATATTGCCACACAAAAAGCTCTATATTTATGTTTCTCTGCTTACAGCTATGACAGTTGGCAGAATGGTTTGGGGAATTGCTATGTTTGTGTGTATGGGAGCGAGTGGCGGCAGCTTTACCTTTAGCGCATTTATTGCAGGCGCATTTACAAACGCGCTACCTGGAATTATTATTCAAATTATATTAATACCAATTCTTGTTATGCTAATCGACAGTGAAAAGATATCAAAATTAAGGGAATAGTTAAAAATGGAGCAGAGTAAGAAGAGTATGCATCTATTTTTGCCGCTACTTGCAAAAATAGATGCCGAGCTTAAAAACGGCAGAGTGATTGTAGCGATTGATGGCGGTAGTGCCGGTGGCAAAACAACCCTTAGCAAAGGTCTTTGCGAAATATACGACTGCACCGTTTTCCATATGGACGATTTTTTCTTAAGACCGCATCAGCGAACACAAAAGCGTCTTAAAGAAATCGGTGGAAACGTTGACAGAGAGCGATTTTTAGAAGAGGTTTTAATACCTCTAAAAGAGAATAAACCGATTACGTACCACCCTTTTGATTGCTCGACACTTTCCCTTTGTCCACCTATTATGGTTAAGCCAAAAAGACTTGTAATAATAGAGGGCGTATACTCAATGCACCCAGAGCTTGAGGCTTTTTATGATTTATCGGTGTTTTTGGACGTTTCGTCCGAAACCCAAAAAAAGCGCATAGAAAAGCGAAATTCAAAACCTTTAGCCGAGCGCTTTTTTAACGAGTGGATTCCGCTAGAAAAGGCATATTTTGAAAAAACCGACATAAAAAACCGCTGCGACCTTACAATTTCGGTCGAGGAGTAAAAATTAGATATTTGCAAAAAAATAAGCGAGGTGTGATTTCACCTCGCTTTTTGTTATTTGTGTATTTAAATGTGGGAATACTAGTGGTTATAATTAAAACTCAAATTCTGGCTACACCTGTTTGTTTGCAATCTTTATCACAGCTTCTGCAACACCTAGGGTATATGCAAGGGAAAGGTGCTCTTTTGAATTGATGGGAGCGCGTGAAGCAACCTCAATTTTACCGTTCCATTCGTAATGTTTTTTGAGGGATTCAGCCCTTATATCAATTCTTTATTCCTCCCAAGGAAATTTATATTGCGTAAGACCTAATTCGTCGCGAACGGCCATAATTTCCTTTTGCACCGATTCGTTAATCGGAACGCCGTCTTTGCGGGCAAGACCGATTTCATACTCTTTTTCACCTGCTGTGTAAATTCTTTCGGCGTTGGGTGCTTTTTTGGAAGTACGCATACTGCGGCATATTTCTCCGGCTTTTTTACGAGCGATTTCTTCGCCTAAGAAGTGGTCGGTGTCGATAGCGATGAACCAGTGACCAAGCTGATAGGGACGGATGTTTCCGTTTTCATCCTTGCCGTCAAGAGCTTTGCCGTAGGCACCGTCCTGAAGAATAGAAGAGAAGAACTCTACCGCAAGCGCAAAGCCATAGCCCTTATATCCGCCGAGATCTTCGCCGATACCGCCAAGGGTGGTAAGAGCGGCTGTGCCGCCGCGGATTTTACGAAGCGCAACACCCGCATCGCCCTCAACAGCAGAACCGTCATCGGCGATAACAGTGCCGGGGTGAACCTCCTCACCGATTCTTTCATAATACTCTATCTTGCCATTTTGGGTAATGGAGGTCGCACAGTCAAAGTTAAAATCAAAGGCTTCATCGGTGGGAACGCCAATGGTAAAAGGATTGGTACCGAACATACCCTCTACACCGTGGGTCGGTGCTACTGAGGGACGGGCGTTGGTACCCGTCATACCAATGCAACCTGCTTTGGTGGCCATAGTGGTATAGTAACCTGCAATACCGTAATGACAGGAGTTGCGTACAACTACCATACCCATACCGTATTCCTTGGCCTTAGCAATAGCCATACTCATAGCTTTATGACCTATAACCTGTCCCATACCGTGGTGACCGTCGATAACAGCGGTGGTGGGGGTTTCTTTTATTATCTCGATTTCGCTAACAGGCTGTTGAATTCCTGCCTTAATTCTGTCAAGATAAACCGGCTTAAAGCGGTTTACACCGTGGGATTCAATACCGCGTTTATCCGACTCCAAAAGAACGTCTGCGCAAATTTCTGCGTCAGTTCTTGGTATTCCGTAACCTACGAATGCGTCAATTACGAAATTGGTTATGGTTTTCCAATCAACGATGTTTGTCTTTGTCATATTTTTATCCTCCGATTAGATTTATAAAAAGCACAATAGTTCATTAATGGTCAATGTGCTCTTTGACATAATAACATATCTTTAAGACTACAATAGTTTAAAGAAGTCACAGCGCTTATTAGCGAATATCCTCATAAAATGCTTTTATATTTTTGTACACAAAGTCGGGTTTGACATCACTTTTTTCCAAGTCTGCCATTGTTCCTTCTCCGGAAAGAACAAAAACGCTATTTACACCTGCATTAACGCCGCATGCGATATCGGTGTAAAGGCGGTCTCCGATCAGTGCTGTTTCTTGTGGTGTAAAGTTTGTTTTTTCCATAGCCAACAGTGCCATGGTGGGCTCAGGCTTCCCAATAAACAACGGTCGTCTTTTGGTTGCGTTATATAGCATTTCGCTAACCGAACCGCAATCGGGCACAAAACCATACCAAGTGGGGCAGACCCAATCGGGGTTTGTTGCTATGTAGTCTATATCTTTTCCAAGCAAGATGCAGGCATCCTCCAGTTTTTGAAAGGTGAGCTCCGTATCAAACCCCATGCAAAGACAGTCGATTCCATCTTCTAGCTTATCGGTTATAGGTAAATTAGATTTCTTTAATTGCTCCTTGAAGGAAGCAGTGCCTAAGGCATATATTTTGTTATAATCTTTCTTTTTGAGGTAGAGGATAGTCGCATCGGTGGATGTTAAAAAATCGTCTGCTGTGGAAGAAATTCCCAATTCGGCTAATTTTTCTATGTATTTATCAACACTTTTTGAAGAGTTGTTTGTAAGAAAAATATATCTACCACCAATGTTTTTGATATGCTTTAAAAAATCTGTAACGCCGTCAAATAAGGCGTTGTCAAGATAGATTGTTCCGTCCATATCTAGCAGGAACAATTTTAATTTTTTTAAATCATTCATATTATATCTCCTTATTGACAAAATACAGTCATCAAGTTTATAATAAAACGGTCAAAAGCGATTGTCAATCAGTGGCTAAAAAATAGATAATCAATCAATAACGCTCAAAAATGAGGTGCTTTATGTTAAAAGAAGAACGGTATGATAAGATTCTTGATATTTTAGAGGAAGAGGAATATATTTCTGTAGCCAAACTCAGCAAAATGCTTTACGTAAGCTTGCCTACTATTCGGCGTGACCTTGCAGAACTTGGACGAAGACAACAAATTATCAGAAGCCACGGTGGTGCCAAGAAAATTCAGGCGGAGCATATTGTTACACCACTTAATTTTAGAAAAACTGTCCATGCTGCAGAAAAACGAGCACTTTGCCGCCGAGCTGCAGATTTGGTCAACGACAAAGATATCATATTTATAGATTCTTCCACTACCACTCTGCAGATGGTAGATTTTTTAAGCGAGAAAAAGGGAATCTCCGTAATTACAAATGGCATACCGATAGCAACTTTACTGATTCGAAAAGGCATTAAAACCTATTGTACCGGCGGAGAAATATTTGAAAATTCCTTGGCGCACTTTGGAAGCTTCGCTGAGGAGTTTATACAAAGATTCAATATTGATGTTTTGTTTTTTTCTTGCCACGGAGTGAATGAAAAAGGTATGCTTACAGACCCGTCTTTGCCGGAAACACAAATCCGAAAGGTTGCCATAAATCAATCTAAAAAAGCCGTATTTTTGTGCGACGAAACGAAATTTTCGTTGTCTACGCCGTATAATCTTATTCCTATTCAAAAAATAGATTGTATTATTACAAATGCAGAACAAGTGAATAAATATTTTAATCCAAATGACCAAAATGAGATTATTATTGTGAAACATATAGATAGATGAGATATAATAACACCAAATATTTACATAGCAAAAGCGAGGTGAAATTCACCTCGCTTTTGTTTTTATTAATAATGATTATAGTTAACTAATTAGAAAAGAATAATCAGGAATTGTGATACAAGTACAACTGCAATCAAGGCAATCGGATAGGTTGCTGCATATGCTGCTGCAACATCTTCGGTACCCGCTACGTTAATAAGTGTGCCCAAAGCCGGTGTACTTGTCATACCGCCGGTAATAGAACCGAGGTTGTTGAGAAGACTGAGCTTAAGAACGTATTTTGCAAACAAGAAACCAAGTATCATAGGTACGATGGTCATAACGATACCGTAAACGAAATACATCGGGTCAAAGTTTGCAACGAACTCAGCACCGCCGGGGATACCCGCGCCAACCAAGAACAGAACAAGTCCTAATTCTCTAAACAGTTTAAGGGTGCTCTGAGTAGGCATAATGTTAACACAACCGATTCGACCGAAATGGCCAAGAACAAGGCTAACCAAGAGGCAACCACCCGTAGTAGTAAGTGAGAAACAGGTGCCCGACAAACCATTGGAAGATAAAGGAATCTTAATCTGACCGATGATAGTACCCAGAATAGCTGCAAGTGAAAAACCTGCAATGCCTAAGTGGTCAATCTCAAACAGCTTTAAAACTTTCTTTTTGCTGTCATTTTCTTGCTTGATAGAGATTTTTGCACGTTCTTCTTCCATATTGGCTTTTGCCAATTTAGGAATAAGCTGAACGAACAAAACAACACCTACAACACCGAAGATGTATGCAATACCGTGTCCGACAGAAACAAGACCGGTATATTCTTCGGCAACCGTTGCCTTAGCAGCGGAAAATGCGGGGGTAGAGGTCAGTGAGCCTGAAAGCAGACCGACTATCATTGCAACGAAACCGTCTTGATTTTCAATGGTTGCACCGTAACCGAACAATTCGCCGGCATATATACAGGCAACGGCAGAAAGACCGCCTGCGATGATAATAACAAGACCTAATAAAACATATGATTTGAAGTTTTTCTTAAAGTTGCCGAAAAACTTAGGGCCTGCTATGTATCCTACAGAGGTTACGAATAAAATCAGTCCAAGACTTTCAATTATAGTAAGTCCGCTCGAAAAATCATAAGGCTTAGAAGAAGCCGCGAAAATAAGTTCCCCTGCATCGTTTACGTTAAAGAGCAGTGCACCAAACAATAAAGCAATGATGAAAACGCCTGCGTCACCTAACGAAATGCCCTTGATTGTGATTCTTCCAAGCAAGTAACCGAATAAAAGCACACCGAAAACTACAAATAGCAAGGTGTAAATATTGCTGATGGAAATTACTCCGTTAAAAAAACTCACAAAATCGCCTCCTTAAAAATCTTTTTGCTTTGTATAGTTAGGAAGAAGCTTAGGAGAAACAATGTTGCTGGTTATACCTGCATCAGACATTTCTTTCCTAAAGCTTTCTACGTGGTCAAGGCTTAATTTATCACTGACAGTTGTATTTTTTGCTGCTGCTGCGGCATTAATACCCGCGTTACGTCCAAATACGATAATGTCAAGCAACGAGTTACCCATAAGACGATTTTCACCGTGGATACCGCCGACTGCTTCACCTGCTACAAAGAGGTTTTCTACATCAGACATACCGTTAGCGGCAATCTTAATACCACCGTTTTGATAGTGAAGAGTAGGATAGATAAGAATAGGTTGTTTACGCATATCAATGCCGTATTTTAAGTACATACGCATCATAGCGGGAATTCTCTTTTCGATGGTGCCTTCACCGTGAATCATATCAATCATCGGAGAGTCAAGCCATATACCTTTTCCTCCGTTGAAGGTATCGATTCCTTTGCCATTGCGGCACTCCCTGATAACGCTTGAAGCACAAACGTCACGTGTTTCAAGAGGATACATAAATGCCTCGCCGTCACTATTTACAAGCTGAGCACCGATAGAACGAACCTTTTCGGTAACCAGTGCACCGAAAATCTGTGAAGGATAAGCGGCACCTGTGGGGTGATACTGCAAGGTGTAAGCATAGAGTAAAGGTGCACCTGCACGGTAAGCCATAACAAGACCGTCGGCCGTTGCGCCGTAGTGGTTAGAGGTCGGGAAGCCTTGATAGTGCATACGTCCTGCGCCACCGGTTGCAATAATGACCGTTTTTGCACGGGCAACAAGCAACTCTTTAGTTTCCATATTGATAAGAACGGCACCTGCGGCCTTACCGTTTTCATCCTTGATGATTTCGATAGCCGAAGTGAAATCAACAACGGGAATCTGACGGTTTTGAACCTCATCACGTAATACACGCATGATTTCGGCACCTGAATAGTCCTTGCAAGCGTGCATACGTTTTCTGGAAGTACCGCCACCATGGGTGGTAACCATTGTACCGTCGGCTTCCTTATCGAACATAACGCCAAGGTCGTTAAGCCATTTAATGCATACGGGGGCATCGTTTACAAGCTTATAAACAAGCTCGGGTACGTTTTTAAAATGTCCGCCGCCCATAACGTCGAGATAGTGCTGTGCAGGGCTATCATTAGGCTTATCGGCTGCCTGAATGCCGCCTTCAGCCATCATTGTGTTGGCGTCACCATGACGAAGCTTGGTTACTATCATAACGTTTGCGCCGTTCTCGTGAGCCATAATAGCGGCTGCAGAACCTGCACCGCCACCGCCGATAATAAGAACGTCAACGTCGTAATCAAACTTAGTAAGATCTATTTCGGCAGGATTTACTCTGGGGTTAGCCTGTAAAATTTCGGCAAGTTCAAGAGGAACCTTTTCACCCTTGTTAGGGCCGATTTTAAGCTCGGCAAACTGTGATTTTATATGGTCGGGATGGTTTTCAAGCAAAACCTGGTCTTTTTCTTCAGCAGTCATACGTCTGGGATGATTGCCTGCAAGAATTTGTTTAAGACGCTCCTCACGGGTCGCCTCAACCTTTTTAATAGATTCTAATTGTTCTTTAGTATACATATCATCGCGCCTCCTTATTTTTCAAAATCGCGGTTGTTATACATTTCTTTGAGCTCTTCGGCAGTTTTCTTCATAATATCTTGAAGCTCTGCCTCGCAACCGCCGTTTTCAACCTCAGCAACGCGCTCAAGAAGGTGCTGAGTCTCAGGAGCAAGATATTTACCGTTTAAACGTCTTGCAAGGAGAGCGACCTGAGGATGTGTAATGCCTGCAGGGCAACGTGAAGAACAAACGCCGCACATAACGCAGTCAAATGATTCTTCCGCGCACTTTTCAAAGTCGCCACGTTGCGCATAAGCGATGTATTGCATAACGTTAAGCTCCTGAGTGCAGGACTTTGTACAAGCGTTACATCCGATGCAGGCATAAATTTCAGGATAAAGCTGCATCATAATCTGTTCGGTGGGTTTTACGTTTTCAATATCGTAAGGCTTTTTAACAAGAGGGAAGAAGGGAAGGGTTGCAATATACATATTGTCCTCAACCTTTGTCTGACAAGCAAGACAGGTCTTTAATTCTTGTTGACCTTTAATACGATATATCGTGGCACAAGCACCGCAGAATCCGCAACGGCAACCAACACCGCGAACGAGCTGGTAGCCTGCATATTCCATAGCATTCATAATGGTGAGGCTCTCGGGAACCTCATATTTTTTTCCGAACAGAAAAATATTCACCATGTTTTCCATTTGGTTTTCCTCCTTAATATTCATCGGGTAGCTCGTCAAGCTCGTCACAACGGAAGACGGGGCCATCCTTGCAGACATATTTTGAACCGACGTTGCAGCGACCGCATTTACCGACACCGCATTTCATTCGAAGTTCGAGTGTTGTGTAAACCTGAGTTCTATCAAATCCAAGCTCGATAAGTCCTTCAAGTGTAAATTTGATCATAATCGGTGGGCCGCATAGCACTGCTGTTTTATCGGTCGAGAAGCCGAGTTCTTTGACGTAGTTTGGTACGAAACCTACATGACCGTCCCAACCCTCTTGTTCACGGTCAATTGTTAAGTGGACGTTTACACCGCTGTCTTTTGACCATTCTTCGATGATTTCTTGATAATCGAGCAGGTCATCCTTACTGCGTGAGCCGTAAACGATATCGATTTTTCCATAACGTTCGCGATAATGGCGACAATAGTTGATTACTGAACGAAGAGGTGCTAAACCAACACCGCCCGCAATAAATAAAAGGTCTTTTCCCGCAAATACGTCATCAACGGGGAACGGGTTTCCGTAAGGTCCGCGAATGGTGATTTGTTGACCGACTTCGGCCTGATGCAGCCATTCGGTCACACAACCGCATTTTTTAATGGAAAATTCCATAAAATCCTCGTTTGTAGGTGAGGAGGTGATAGAAAACATTGCTTCACCGACACCGGGCACAGATAACATTGCGCATTGACCGGGTTTGTGGTCAAAAGCTTTTTTGCCGTCAGGTGTTACAACTCTAAAGGTTTTAATATCGGGTGTATCAATACGTACATCGGTAATGACGCCGATTTTTGGAATTAAAGTTTCATTAACATTATTCACCTTTATTTCCTCCAATCTTTTTCATTACTTTTACGATATTCATCGATATCGGGCATTTTGCAAGACAACGTCCGCAACCTACGCAACTGAACAAACCGTCGTTGTTTTCAGGATGATATACAAGCTTATGCATAAATCTCTGACGGAAACGCTCTTTTTGAGTAAGTCGGTTGTTGCCGTGTGCCATTCTGGTAAAATCGGAATACATACAAGAATCCCAACATCTAAAACGGATAACGCCGTTACCGGTATTAAAATCTTTGATATCATAGCACTGGCAGGTGGGACAAACAAAGGTACAGGTGCCGCAGCCAAGACAGCTTTCTGAAAGCTCATCCCATTCGGGAGCATTGAACAGTTCGCCTGTTTTGCCACCGCCAAAGGCATCGGTTTTAAGATTTTTGAGCGGCAACTTATCCATAATTGCATTGATTTTTGCCTTCTGCTCATTAACAGCAGAATTGTCACTTTCTTCCAATAAGTGTGACAAACTGTTTAATAAAGCTTCGCCTTTTTCGGTATTAGCCTCAAAATATATATCCGTATCGGTCTTCCATGATGAAATATCACCTAAAGGATTAGCAGGGTCAATACCGAAGGTTTTACAAAAACAGGTTTCTGCCGGTTTTGTACAGGACAACGAAATAATAACTCCGTGATTCCTTTTTTCAGCATAGAAACTGTCTACAGGTTCAGTCAAGAAGACGCGGTCAAGGACGTCAAAGCTTTTTACGTCACAAGCTCTTACACCAAAGACAACAAAATCTTCGAGCGCTGTTCTCGTATCAAATATTTCAATATTTTTACCCTCTGTTTTAAACTGCATCAAATCTTCAGTCTGTGGAAAAAAGAAATCCTTAGGACTTTTTACTGTGTTTAAAGCATTACTCCAAACCGTGCCTTCTTCCCACTTCTTATAAGCAGAACTACCGTCATTCTGGTCAATCGGAAGATAAAGCGCTGCGTTCTTTGCAATCTCAGCAAAAACAAGGTTTAATTTATCAAGAGAACATTTACGCATTAATATCCCTCCTGTCAAAAACCTCACCGGGTTCTAAGTCTTCGGTTGTATAGTTAACCAAAGGTGCACGTGCATCAACCTCGGCACCTGCTTGATATTCACCGTAAAATTCATTTATATCCTTAATGAATTTGCGGTTTAATAAATGCAACGGAATATTCTGCGGACATACTCTTGAGCATTCACCGCAGTCGGTGCAACGACCTGCTACGTGATAAGCTCTGATAATATGGAACAGTTTTTCTTCAAACTCGTTTGCGGGAGATTTGTTTTCCACACCCGAATTAGGATTATCAAACACACATTTTTCACAAGTACAAGCAGGGCACGCATCACGGCAAGCATTACAACGTATGCAACGTGAAAGTTCGTTTTGCCAGAAAGCAAATCTTTCGTCCGCTGTCATCGCTTCGAGACGGGCAACCTCATCAAAACGATTTGATTCGATTACATCGCCGTCTTCACCCATAAGTTCATCATAAGCTACATGTTTTTTGCTTTTACAGTTTACACAACGTTCTGCCATAACCTTGTCTGCATCAATAACGATAGGCTCGTCGTTATAAAGAGTGGTGACCGCCATATTTT
>CAYQFD010000029.1:0-1565 GCA_964416795.1 uncultured Ruminococcus sp.
TGCTCCCAAACGGTTTTCAAGACCGCCTCGTTATGACCACTTCGATACCTCTCCGAATGTGACTATGACATTTTAACACAAACACAAGGAAAAGTCAACACTGTTTTTAAAAAATGGGCAGAAATTTTCTGCCCATCATTTTTATCAAATCTCCTCTAAAAATTCACCAATTCTGCTTATTGCTTCCTTAATATGCTCAACTGAATAACAATAAGATGCGCGGATAAAACCTTCCCCACTGTCACCGAAAGCAGTACCCGGTACTACAGCGACCTTTTTGGCGTGCAGTAATTTTTCACAGAATTCCTCGCTAGTCATTCCAGTAGACTTAATACACGGAAAAGCATAGAAAGCGCCTTTTGGCTCTCTGCAGTCAAGTCCGATTTTATTGAAGCCTGCAACCATCATTCTACGGCGCATATTATATTCATTAAGCATATATTCAACTTCGCTATCGCAGTTTTTAAGCGCCTCTATAGCGGCATACTGCGATGTAGTGGGTGCACACATTATAGCATACTGATGAATTTTAATAAGCTGTTCCATAATCTCTTTTGGTCCACAGGCAAAGCCCAAACGCCAGCCTGTCATTGAAAATGCCTTAGAAAAGCCGTTTATGGTAATAGTTCTTTCAAACATTCCGTCAACCGATGCAGGTGAAATATGTTTTTTACCGCTAAAGGTCAGCTCTGCATAGATTTCATCCGAAAGCACCATTATATCTGTGCCGTTTAAAACCTCAGCCAAAGCCTCTATGTCTTCCCTTTCCATAATAGCGCCTGTAGGATTGCAAGGGTAAGGCAGTATAAGCACCTTAGTTTTATCAGTAATAGCATTTCTAAGTTCTTCTGCTGTTACCTTGAAATCATTTTCTGCTTTGGTGTTTATAATTACAGGAACACCGCCTGCAAGTCGTGTTATCGGCTCATAACAAACATAGCTCGGTTGAGGAATAATAACCTCGTCACCTACCGAAACAATAGCACGGATTGCCGCATCAATAGCCTCACTGCCGCCGACTGTGACAAGAATCTGGTCATCAGGATTATAGCAAAGCGAAAACTTTCTTTCCATATAATTTGAAATCTCTTTAAGCAGCTTTGCGTGACCTTTATTAGATGTATATTTAGTTTTTCCGTGTTCAAGTGAATTAATACCTGCTTTTCTAATCTGCCAAGGGGTTTGAAAATCAGGCTCACCCACACCCAAAGAAATAACATCGTCCATAGTAGCAGCAATATCAAAAAATCGCCTTATACCCGACGGTTTTATTTCCTTAACGGTTTTATTCAGTACCTTAGAATAATCTATCATACAAAGAGCTGCCCCCTGTCATCCTCATCAAAAGAAACTAAATCAACATCAAGCTCTTTATAACGGCGCATTACAAAATGGGTAGTAGTTGAAGTCACAGAGTCAATGGTAGCAAGCTCCTTAGCCACAAAGCCTGCAATATCACGAAGTGTTTTACCCTTAACAACAACATTAAGATCGTAAACACCCGACATCAGATAAACAGACTCAACCTCACTGTATTTCATAATTTTTTCTGCAACCTCTTCAAA
>CAYQFD010000029.1:1665-4569 GCA_964416795.1 uncultured Ruminococcus sp.
TTCAGGACGAATAAAATCCGTGGTACCACCTAAATTCAGAAATAAATTCTGCACTCGAAACCCATAACGGAGGCAAACCGTCAACCCTTTCGGGAGCAACTCAGGGATAGCTTCACAGAAAAAGGCTTATGTATTCACACCAAACATACACTCTCTTAAAGCCTTAAATACCTATTACTTATTCCCGTCAATGTCTTTATATATATAATACTATTAAACACATTTTATGTCAAGAAATTATTTTTAAGAACCTCTCTTACCAAAAAACACAAAAAGATTAATTTTACAACACCGCAATTTGACAAAATAACTGCAATCAATAAATTATAATGAAAACAGAAAAATAGGCGGTGATTAGAATTGAAGGATATTGTAAAAATATCAAACAGAATTGAAAACTATTCAGTAAAAGAGTTAACTTTAGGGGCTGTAATGCATTTTTTATGCTTTTTAGGAGGTATAGCCTCAACCAGAGCGGTCGTCCTTAGCAGACTCTTACCCTTTGGACTAAGCTACATAGGCGGTGTTTCGGCAACCTTTATTCCCTCTGCAGCGATAGGTGTTTTTTTTGGCTACCTATTCCCTACCGTTACAACTTCAGGCTTCAGATACATAGCAGCACTGTTTGCAATACTTGCTATTAAATTATTGCTAAGCCAATACAAAAAAATTACAGGTAATCCTATGTTTTTAACGCTGATTTCATTCATTGGCTGTCTGCTTGTGTCGGCGGTACTCTTAAAAAATAATGATATAACCTTTATGGATGTGCTGACAGAAAGTATATTATGCGCATTCGGCACATTCTTTATATCTCGTAGCTTTATAATACTAAGCCGTTCCCCCGCGGGACTCTCATCAGACGAGCTGTCCTCCATACTTATCACTTTGAGTATTCTCATAATGGGGCTTAATGCATTTACCTTCAGTTCTGTGTCATTAGGCAGAATTTTAAGCATTGTGATAATTCTTGCCGCTTCAAAGTATGGGGGAATAACATCAGGCGCAATAGCAGGAATTGCCGTATCGCTAACAGTATCGCTAAGCGGAGGAAATTCAAATGTAGGCATAGCGCTTGCTTTTTCGGGGCTTATTTCAGGTATATTCGTTTCGCTCGGCAAATATGCACAAGTCACAGTTCTGATACTTTTTTCCTTTATCGGTGCTGTTACCACTGCAAACGGTGAAATAATCGGCACTACGGTAATTGAAGCGGTTTTAGGCTCAATTTTGTTTCTCACCTTACCCAGAAAGGCAAGTGTGATTTTTGGGAAACTATTTTCAGCTCAACCAAAGCTTTCAATGCCACACGGCTATAAAAAAACTCTTACAATGCGTTTGGAGCTTGCTTCTAATGCGCTAAAGGATGTTTCACAAACCGTTGAGCAGGTTTCCCAACAGCTATCAAAAATCAATTCGCCCGACTACAGCAGTGTAATTACCGCAATAGAACAGGATGCCTGTGCCGGTTGTAAGTTAAGGGTGCATTGCTGGGAAACCAAGCGCGACCAGACTGTTGAGGGTATACTTGAAATGACCAAGGCGGTAAAGCAAGGTGAATACACCCCCGAAGCCGCACTTCCAAACGAATTCAAAGGCAGATGCCTCAGAGTTTCTAAAATAGGTAATGCAACTTATAAACGATATTCGGAATATGCTTCAAGAATAGCAGCAGAAAACCGCATCGACGAGGTGCGCTCTGTTGTGACAGACCAATTCAACGGCATTTCTTCAATGCTTAAGGATTTGAGTATTGATTTTAATAACGACGAACAGTTTGACAGTGTATCTGCCGAAAACGCCGCTGCCGCCCTTAAAAATCTTGACATTAATATTGAAGAAGCTAATGCCCGAATAGATAAATACGGCAGAATGACCTTGGAATTCAAGCTTAAACGCACCCCAGAGCTTGTAATAAACAAATTACAGATAATGAAAACGGTATCGGTTGTTTGTGAGAGAGATTTCGACATACCGCGTATCAGTCAGGTTGGCGGTGAGGTATTTATAGTAATAAGCGAGCGTGCTGATATTAAAATCGATATAGGCTCTCATCAGATACCTGCAAACAGTTCAAATATGTGCGGCGATGCTTACAAATATTTTAATGACGGCAAAGGACACTTCATAATGGTACTGAGCGACGGTATGGGTACAGGCGGAAGAGCCGCAGTTGACGGTGCAATGGCATCAGGACTGATGAGCCGACTGATAAATGCAGGCTTTGGTTATGACTGCTCTCTTAAAATACTCAATTCCTCAATGCTATTTAAATCAACCGATGAATCATTGGCAACACTTGATATTGCGAACATTGACCTATATACAGGGCAATTACGACTCTACAAAGCAGGCGCCGCACCCTCGATCGTGAGAAGGCAGGGCAAAACCGGAAAAGCCGAAAGCACTTCCCTACCTGCAGGAATATTACGTGATATTTCCTTTGATAAGGCATCGGTAAAATGTCGTGTTGGTGATATTGTTGTGCTTATGTCAGACGGTGTGACAAGCACAGGCACAGATTGGATACGTGCCGAAATTGAGGCTTGGCGCGACGGCGAGGCTCAGGATTTAGCCGAAAGACTCTGCGAATGTGCTAAACGCAGGCGAAGCGAAAACCATCAGGATGACATAACAGTCCTTGTCGCAATTTTGCAAAAGGCAATATAATGTTTAAATAATATTTAAAAACCCTTGCTAATTAGCAAGGGTTTTTAGCTAATGCCAAAATATGTAACCAAGACCCATAAGTATATAAAGCGGTCCAAAACAATATACCATAAACATTTCTGTATGCGGAACCTTAGTTTGAAAACAGTCTGTCACAGCGAGGCACTCAAATATATATGCCAAAGCTCCAAAAAAATATCCAACTGCCTTTAAAATGCTATAATATTCCTGTAA
>CAYQFD010000029.1:4669-11853 GCA_964416795.1 uncultured Ruminococcus sp.
AAACTCACCGTTATACATCGCAAACAAATGTGTAAAACCAATGTCACGAAGCAGTTTTTTTACCTCATCAAAGCCAAAATCAAGTGTATCTATATTATGGCTATCCGATGAAAGAATAAGTCGCGAATCGAGTTTTTTAAGTATATACAATAGGTTCTCATTTGGATATGGTGCAGTGCGTAATTCTTTGGCTATAGCACCTGTATTTATTTCAAAAATACTTCCGCTTTTAGCAGCCTCTGTTATATACTTTTCTGCAATTTGATTATACTCAGCGTTGTGCAAAAATAACGAAGAATCCAATTCATCAAATTTTGTAATCAAATCGAAATGACCTATAATATCAGGCTTTCTTAAATTTATGTATTCACAAAAAGAGCGATAGTAAGCTTCAGATAGACGAATAATATTGTAATTAAATGCCTCAAGACATTTTTTGAAGCAATCATAATCAGAATCAATAGGATAATACTGATTATTTATATTAAAATAATGCGAAGAGCCGATTATGTAATCAAATTTAGTTCTATCTACCGGCGAAAAGGCATCCTCCTCAACCCCAAGATAAACCTGAATATCCTTCTTATATTTCTCTTTAAGCCTATTTATTTCTATTAAATAACCGTCGCTGTCTTTCATACAATACGTTAGATCGAAATCAGTATATCCGTGTCCCGAAAAGCCAATTGCCGAAAAGCCTTTTTGAATAGCAGATAATACAATCTCTTCCGGTGTGTTTTTTCCATCGCAAAAAACAGTATGGGTATGAAAATTTGCAATCATAGAGTTATACCTTCTCCCTTTTGGAATTAAACCTTTTAATATTTAATATAACAAAGTCAATTTGAAATGTCTTACAAGTAATCCTTAATTTGTAAAACCGTACTTACGCAATGAAATTAAATTAGATTTACTAAAAAGAAAGGATCTTCAATTAAACACCTTAGGTTTAAATTTGAAGATCCATTCGGTTTTAATTAAAAGGGATAAGCATTCTCATCACAAATAAGTGTTACATCCTGATGTGACTGAAAATCAGCACCTGTAACTACCAAACTATTTTTTAGCTGCCATAATTGTACCAATTAATCTGTGCCTCAAGCTTGTCTGCTGAGAACCTACCCACTTCCTCTGGATTTTTCGGCAATTACATTTTGATAAAACATAATTAATATAAATGTAGGGTTTCCCCTATTTCTAATATATGTATGTTTTGTTCGTCTGTAATAAAACCCTTTACAGTTTCCCTGATTTTATAATCGTCTTTCTCAGCATCCGGTAGATGCAAAAGCACTATTTCGTCGGCACAAAGACTTTTTGTAATCTCAAACGCCGATTTACTGCTAAGAAAGGCGAAAGGGACTAATAAAACATCAGGTTTAGGAAAATTTTCCATACCCTTTATCGTAATAGGTGTGGCATCGCCCATAAACCAAACACACTTACTGCCAATTAATACAAAGCTTATATGCTCTATATCGTTTCTTCCGATATGACGACTTTTCACCGACTGGATTTTTACACTTCCCACCCTGATTTCTTTGCTTTTCTCGGGTAATAAAACCTCTTTATTAGTGTTTTTTTCAAAAAAGAGTGCAAAATCCCTGTCATAATGGTCGTTATGCGTATGAGTGAATGCCACAGCATCAGGTAGTGTGGCATACAGCTCTTTTCGTATTTCATTGGGTGTTGCAAGATATGGCGATACTTCACCGCAAATGCCGTCAAGCAGAATCGACACTCCGTCAATTTCAAGCAGCACGCCGGCATTTGCAGTTCTTTTAATTTTCACTATACACCTTGCTTAGCGCGGCGATAAGCCTCAGCCTCAGTGCAGCCATTCTCTACTACGTGGTTGGGTAGCGGAACTAATTTCTCGTGGATTGCATCGATAATCCAATCTGCCTGCGGGAAGAAGAACTCATCGAACTCGAAAGGAGGTGTTATCCAGTTACGTGCACCTACTACAACGGGCGGTGCATCAAGATCATCAAAGCAAAGCTCGGTTATATTCTTAGCAACATCGTTTAAGAATGAACCACGAGCGCAAGCGTCAGATACGAGTACTACTCTGCCTGTTTTACGTACAGACTCTACTATCTTTGTATAATCAAGCGGTACTAACGAATGTAGGTTAATAATGTCAGCCTCCATACCGTACTTCTCACTTAACTGCTTAGCAGCATCCACTGCTCTGTAGAGAGCCGCACCGATAGTCAGAATTGTTACATCCTTACCGTCACGAACCTTGTTAACGTCACCAAATTCTATTTCGTAACGCTCACTGGGTACGCCACCCTCGTGGAACTGCTCACCAACATCATAAATTCTCTGACTTTCAAAGAATACAACAGGGTCTGTTCCCTTTAATGCTGATTCCATAAGGCCCTTAGCCTCCCAAGGTGTTGCAGGGAAGCAAACCTTAAGACCTGGGATATGTGCACAAAGTGCTGTCCAATCCTGAGAGTGTTGTGCACCGTATTTAGAGCCTACTGATACACGAAGCACTATTGGCATTTTAAGAATACCTGCAGACATTGCCTGCCACTTAGACATCTGGTTAAAGATTTCGTCACCTGCGCAGCCTATAAAGTCAGCATACATAAGCTCAACTAACGCACGTCCGCCTGACAGAGCATATCCTACCGCAGAGCCAACAATGGCTGCCTCAGCGATGGGTGAATTGAATAAACGACAGTGCGGCAAAGCATCCATCATACCACGATACACTGCGAATGCACCGCCCCAGTCGCGACAGTCTTCACCGTAAGCAATAAGGGTGGGGTCTTCATAGAAGCGGTCATAAATAACCTCTGAAAGTGCATCACGAAGGTTATAAAGCTTCAGCTTAGAAACGGGCTTGCCGTTAACTATCGGGCAACGTTCCTTTTCTTTGATTTTCTTATATGCAGGAACCTCATTAAGCGGCATATTAACCTCAGGCTCGCGATCATCAAACTTCTCTACCTTTTGGTTAGAGAACATAAGTCTTTCAACAACTGCAGGATCAGCCTTGAAATCAACATAAGGACTGATTTCTGTATCAGAAGCCGCCTTGCAAATCATAGTCATACGCTCAGCAGTTTTAGCGAGAATTTCTTCCATCTTATCGTCACTTGCAACACCGGCATCAACAAGACCTTTACGGTATGTGATGATCGGGTCAACAGCTTTCCAAGCATCTATTTCTTCCTTAGTACGATAAGCGTTCTGGTCAGAAGTAGAGTGACCTGAGAAACGGTATGTAATTGTATCAAGCATAACAGGACCTTCGCCTGCGCGTAATATTTTAAGCTTACGCTCCATAGCATCAATAACAGCAAGCGGATTAAAGCCATCAATACGCTCAGCGTGGAACTGTGTCGGGCTGATACCTGCGCCGATACGCGCGAGCATATCGTAACCCATTGTTTCGCCCCTTGTCTGATCGCCCATACCGTAAGAGTTATTGAATACATTATAAAGAATAGGCATTCCACCCTTATGGCTCTCCCAAAGTGTATGGAACTGATCCATAGCGGCAAAGTTCATAGCCTCCCAAACAGGACCGCGTGCCATTGAACCGTCGCCTGAGTTACAAACTACGATACCTTGCTTATCATTAACCTTCTTAAATAAAGCAGCACCTGTAGCAATTGCAGCAGAACCGCCAACAATCGCATTGTTAGGATAAATACCAAATGGCAGGAAGAAGGCGTGCATTGAGCCACCCATACCCTTATGGAAGCCTGTATCACGTGCAAATATTTCAGAAAGTGTTCCGTAAAGAATAAATCTTGTAGCAAGCTCCTTAACATCATCAACAGGACCTAATTTTTCGGTTGCTCTTAGTACCGAACCACCGAGGAAGCCCTCCATTATGGTCATAAGTTCTTGTTCGCTGAGCTTTTTAATGCAAGAGAGTGCCTTAGCAAGAATTTCTGAATGGCTACGGTGTGAACCGAAAGTAAAGTCATTCTGGTCAAGCAAATAAGCTTGACCTACACAAGCAGCCTCCTGACCGATTGATAAGTGAGCAGGACCGGGATATGTAGTTTCAATTCCGTTATAAACACCCTGTGTCTTGATGAGGTTGAGCATAGACTCAAACTCTCTAAGTACGGTGATATCACGATAAATTCCAACTAAATCATCATCACTGTAACGTGCGCGTTCTTCCTTAATAGTCTTCTTATAGACATTAACAGGAATATCATCAAATTTAATTTTACCTGCTTTTCTGGTTTCAGCAGGATCTACATATAAACTTTTAGGCATTTTTTACTCCCCCTTAAATTTTGAAAATTGCTTCTCTGATTATTTCCGCAACAGTTGGATGCGGGAATACCAGTTTTTGTAAACGGCTAGGTGTAAGCTCTGTATCAACCATCATAGTAGCAGTCATTATAATTTCTGACGCATACGAGCCTACCATATGACAACCTACCAAACGGTTTTTATCGGTATCAACCACAAGCTTTATAAAGCCCTTTCCCCCGTTTGTTTCGGCAAGGTAACGACCTGCATAAGACATAGGTAATTTAATTTCCTTTACCTTCATTCCCTTTTCTTCTGCCGATTCCTTACTAAGACCTACGCTTGCAACCTCAGGGTCAGTATAAATAACCGAGGGAATTACATCATAACGCATCTCGTCTTTTTTGCCGAGCATATGATTTACTGCAACCTCTGCCTCCCTATAAGCTGTATGAGCAAGCATTAGCTTTCCGTTACAGTCGCCTATTGCATAGACACCCGAAACGTTGGTGCAAAGATATCTATCGGTTTTTACTGCGGCTCTATCCATCTCGAGCTGTAATGATTCTATACCGATGTTAGCAGTTGAAGGCTTTCTGCCGGCTGATAACAACACCTTATCACAGGCAATCTCTTTTTTCTCACCGTTTTCCTCGTAAATCACACTGTCCTTTTTAACCTCAAGAACCTTACAGGAAAGCTTGAATTCCATACCGCGTTTTGTAAACGAGTCCATAAGAACCTTACAAATTTCAGCATCAGTAGCGCCTGCGATTTTTGGCATCATCTCTATAACAGTAACCTTAGTTCCAACGCTTGCAAAATAATATGCCATTTCAAGACCGATTACGCCGCCGCCGATAACCACAAGATTCTTTGGTAACTCTTTGTCATCCAAAACCTCGCGGTTGGTTACAACAAATCCGCTCTCTAAGCCTTCTTTTAAGCCGGGCACAGGTGGTACTACTGTTTCAGAACCGGTAGCAATTACAAGGTGTTTGCCCTCATACTGCACACCTGCGGCTTCAACTGAAAATCCATTTGCAGTTTTGCCCTTAATTACAGCGTTTTCACTTATAACAGTAACCTTGTTGGCCTTCATTGTGGCACCAACACCGGATACCAATGTCTTTACAACATCGTTCTTGCGGTCAATTACCTTAGCGTGATCGTATTTTACATTTTCAGCGGTAACACCGAAAGCTTCGCTTTCTTTTGCGTGACGGTACATTTTTGATGAGTTTAAAAGAGTTTTTGTAGGAATACAACCCTCATTAAGACAGGTGCCGCCAAGACTCTTCTTCTCGAAAACCGCCGCCTTCATACCGTTCTGTGCGGCACGCTCGGCACAAAGATATCCGCCGGGGCCGCCGCCTATTACTAATAAATCAAAAGTTTCCATTTTTTACCTCCTATTTAGCAAGAAGCACGGTGAATTTTTCAAGGTTTTCACCAAGCTCTTTCTGGAAACGGGAAGCAGGACTACCGTCAACTGCGCGGTGGTCATATGTAAGACTAAGTCCCATAGCAGGATAAAGCTCAATGTCACCGTTAGCACCCTTGCGTACCCTTTCAATTATTCCGCAAACACCTAAGATGCCTGTCTGCGGAGGATTGATAACAGGTGTAAAGGATTCAACACCCATACTTCCGAGATTCGAAACCGTAAATGTAGCCCCGCTTAACTTATCAGGGTTAATATTACCCTCACGGCACTGCGCCGCAAGCTCCTTAGTAGCCTTAGAAATTTCGAGCAGGCTCATTTCGTCTGCGTGGAAAATTGTAGGTACCATAAGACCTCTTGGAGTGTCTACTGCAACACCGAGATTTACGTGCTTAAACAGTCTGATATTATTACTGTCAAGCATATTTGCATTGAGGTCGGGATGATTAAGTAATGTGCGCGATACTGCATAAAGTATGATATCGCCAAGTGTAATACCGGCATAATCGTCGCCCATAGCTTTTAGCTGTTTTCTATAAGCAAGGATTGCCGAAGCATCAAAGCTTGTATTATGTGTCAACTGTGCTATTGTAGACAGTGATTTATGCATTGATTCACTGATAGCACGGCGAATACCGCTGAACTTAACGTCTTTATACTCTGCTTCCGGCTCTACTGCCTTTGTAGCAGCAACAACAGGAGCTGTAGCTGGAGCATTATTCATAATTTCTCTTACATCTCGCTCAATTATTCTGCCGTTAGGACCTGTGGGTGTTGCCAACGAAGCGTCAACCCCTGCACGCTCAGCCAATTTCTTTGCTCTTGGCGAGATTGCAGATGCTTCGCCCTCAACTGCTGTGGATTCAGCCACAACGGGTGCGGTGGCTACCTCTTGTTTTACCTCAGGTGCTTCCTGTACTGCCTCTTCAGCAGCACCGTCAGGACGAAGTGCCGAACAATCCTCACCCTGTGCACCGATTGCACACACATTTACAAGGCAAGGAACCTCGTCGCCATCCTCGAAAAATATTTCGAGTAATGTTCCCTCTGCTGTTGATTCACATTCAAAGCTTGCTTTGTCGGTTTCGTATGTAAAGAGTATATCACCTATCTTTACTTCGTCACCAACCTTCTTTTCCCAAGTGCCGATAATACAGCTTTCAACTGTTATACCTGCTTTTGGCATAATTACTGCATTTGCCAAAATAGACCCTCCTTACAACTGGCGCATATAATACACGTCTATTGATATATTTTTTATTAACAGTTGTAACATTTGCATTAAAATAGCACCATTTATTCTCTATAAAAGTTACATATAATCACAAATATTACAAATATTAACACGCTATGTATTATATCATAACCACATTAATTCGTCAATACTTTAGGAGTAAAATTTGACATTTTATTTTGTGAGTAAAAATTGACATTTCACTCTGCTTATAATATAATTGTTGTAAGGTGATATTATGGTTTCAAACTTAGAGGTCTACAAAAGCAA
>CAYQFD010000030.1:0-11449 GCA_964416795.1 uncultured Ruminococcus sp.
AAGAAGGTTAAATTGGTTTATATCGGTTATTCCGACCTGTGCTATGACAACCTAAAATATGCAGTAGAAGAATTTGAAAAACACGGTGCAGTTTGCGATTTGCAAAGAGATTTTGCAAAAGAGGATAATGAAACACTCAAGGATTATGACCTTATAATTTATGCTACTTATATTGGACATCATCAGCCAAAAGGCGGTATGCATTTCTACGGCAAGGAATGTGATGTTATGAGAAGCATTATGTTAGAAGAGCTCGATAAATCAATGGCTGTTTCTTTCGGATGCACCAATATTTACTTTGAGTACTTCTCCACCGCAAATACTTTTGTAAATGCTTACAGTCCAAACAAAGCAGCTATAGTGAATTTTGTCAAGGCACTTTACGGCGAATTGGAATTTGGTAATTATCATCCGTTCCCGCTTAATCCTATAACCAGAACAAACGAGATAAAGATGTAATTTTAAAGGCACTGCTATATGCAGTGCCTGAAATTTTTCAGCACTGTAAAGAAAAAAACTTGACAGATATAAAAAAGTATGATATACTAACTTCTCGGTGAGGAGTGTTAGGTTTGAAAGATTTATATGTTTCGGCTTTGCTCGATGTTTACGGTTTTGCTTTAAGCGAAAAGCAAAAGGCACTCACTGAGTATTATTACAACGATGATTTATCGCTTTCTGAAATTGCAGAGAACGAGGGGATAACCCGTCAGGGCGCGAGTGATTTAATAAAACGCTCGGTGGCACAGCTAAAGGCTTTTGAAGACGAATGTCATTACTGTGAAAGCTTTTTGAGGCTCAAGGAGTTGGGCGAAAGTGCAAAAAAAAGCGATAATAATGCTGTTTTGAAGATGCTTGATATAATAGATAATCTGTAAGGAGTGTGCAATATGGCGTTTGATGGTTTGTCCGATAAGTTAGCCGGTGTGTTTAAACGCCTGCGCTCTAAAGGAAAGCTCGGCGAAGCTGATGTTAAAACCGCTATGCGCGAAGTGCGTCTTGCACTTTTGGAAGCGGACGTTAACTATAAAGTGGCAAAGGATTTCACAAATGCAGTTACCGAAAAATGTATCGGTGAAAATGTAATGGAAAGCCTTACCGCAGCTCAGATGGTTATTAAAATCGTTAAAGAGGAATTAACCGCTTTAATGGGCAGTGAGCAGGCAAGGCTTAATACTTCATCAAAATTGCCCACAGTTATTATGATGTGTGGTTTGCAAGGCTCAGGTAAAACAACCCATTCTGCAAAGCTAGCAAAGCTTTTACGTGCGCAGGGACACAGACCTATGCTTGCGGCTTGTGATATTTACCGACCTGCCGCTATCGAGCAGTTAAAGGTTGTGGGAAAAGCAGTTGACGCTCCTGTTTTCGAGATGGGCACTGAAAAGCCTGAAATAATCGCGCAAAAAGCGGTGGCGTATGCCAGAGATTACGGTCACGATTATTTAATTCTTGATACTGCGGGTAGACTTCATATTGATACCGAGCTTATGGATGAATTAAAACGCATAACCGAAGCAGTTGAAGTCCATAATATACTGCTTGTTATTGACTCTATGGTCGGTCAGGATGCGGTTAACATTGCGAAGTCGTTTAATGAGATATTAGAGCTTGACGGTGTTATTTTAACCAAGCTTGACGGTGACACAAGAGGCGGTGCGGCGCTTTCGGTTAAAGCGGTTACAGGCAAGCCGATTATGTTTGCGGGCACTGGCGAAAAGCTGGGTGATTTGGAAGAGTTCCACCCTGACAGAATGGCTTCAAGAATTCTTGGTATGGGTGATGTTTTATCACTTATCGAAAAGGTTGAGGCTGAGGTTGACGAAAAGAAAGCCGAAGAAGCCGCAAAAAGACTTCAAGAAAATAAGTTTGATATGAATGATTTGCTTGACCAGTTCCACCAGATTAAGAAAATGGGCTCGATAAAAAGTATTCTTTCTATGCTTCCTGGTATGGAAAAGCAGCTTCGTGATGTTGACATTGATGACAGACAGTTGTTAAGAATTGAGGCAATTATTACCTCGATGACAAAAAAGGAAAAGGCAAAGCCCGATATAATTAATGCTTCAAGGCGCAAGAGAATTGCGGCGGGGGCTGGCGTTAAGGTTGAAGACGTAAACCGTCTTCTCAAACAATATGAGCAGATGAAAAAGATGTTCAAACAAATGAACTCAAAAGGCGGCAAGCGCAAAATGATGCGTGGTTTGCCAAACGGTTTCAATAATTTAGGTTTTTAAATTTTTAAAACATATATTTATTCTCTAAACGGAGGTGTAAAAACAATGGCAGTAAAAATCAGACTTCGTCGTATGGGCGCTAAAAGAGCTCCTTTCTACCGTGTAGTTGTTGCTGATTCAAGATATCCACGTGACGGTCGTTTTATCGAAGAAATCGGTACCTATGATCCCACTAAGGATCCCGCAGCAGTAAATATTGACGGTGAAAAGGCTAAGAAGTGGATCGCAAACGGTGCACAGCCTACAGATACCGTTAAAGCATTACTCAAGAAAAACGGTGTACTTTAATTAAGAATACTTGCGAGGATTATTTATGAAAGAGCTTCTAATTTCATTGGCATCGGGACTTGTTGAAAATCCCGATAAGGTTGAGGTTTCTGTTGATGAGCCAAATGCAGAGGGTGTTATTGTTTATCATCTGCACGTAGCTGAAAGCGATATGGGACGTGTTATCGGAAAGCAGGGCAGAATTGCTAATGCTATCCGCGTTGTAATGCGTGCGGCAGCTAGCAGAAACAATCAAAGTATTGCTGTTGAAATAGACTGAAAATTAAAAAGCCTGACTTTTGAGTCAGGCTTTTTAATTTTTGATATGGATATTAAGTTTTATTAAAATCTGTCGGCGACATTCCGTATGCTTTTTTAAAAGCTTTGCTGAAATATAAAGGATCGTTAAAACCAATTGAGAGTGCAACTTCGCCAATCGTATCAAAATCGCCACTGCTTATAATTGCCTTTGCGTGTGACAGGCGTTTTGTGAGTATATAATTTTGCGGAGTTGTGCCAAAACGTGAAAAAAATATTTGCCTGAAATATGTGCCCGATATTCCGCATAAGCGGTGAAGCTTATCTGTTTTTAATGTACAGTCATAAATATGCTCTTTTAAATAAGTGACAGCAGGCTCAATAATTTTGAATTTATTTTTTTTTGAGTGTTTTGCATTTTCAATAGAAGAAAGATGCGATAGCAAACTGTAAAACAAAGATATGCATTGATACTTTTCTGTCTGTGTTCCGAAATTCCACAAATCAGGAAAACAGTTTGCTATATATTCCGCTTCATAAAAATCTTCCAAAGAGTAAAATTCAGGTCGGGTTTTTTCAGCAAAATCTCCCTCAAAGTGTATGGCGGTATATTTTGAAATATCAGAAAGCGTTGTAGCAGTATACGTCGAGCCTTTTGGTAAAAATATTAAATCACCCTCTTTTGCAATTCTCTTTTCATCGTAAAAATCATATTGGATAGAACCGTGAACCCTTATAAAAAAAGAATGATACTTTCGATTTTCGATTTTAACAAAAGGTTTATTGGTTTTATGCAATGAGTAAGTGATTTTCAAATTTTCTATATCATTAAACATAATTATCAACCTTTGTGATTTTATTTGCATTTATTATACCACTAAATGAGTATTTATGGAACATTAATTTTAAATTTTGTTATTATTTTTCCATATTGTTTTTATATTTCCATTTTCAAATGTTGTTTGTTTGCTATAATGAGTTGGAAATGTAAATAGAAAGGGAGTTTTGAAATGAAAAAACTAAAATTACATAGTGTGAAGTTTGATTATTCGTGGGTTATTATGGGACTCTGTTTTATTATGGTTTTTACAAGTCTTGGTCTTTGCAGCAGCGGAAGAACTTTATATCTTACCGCAATTACAGAGGCTTTGGATATTCCGCGCGGCGCTTTTTCGCTTAACAACACCTTTAGATTTTTGACACAAACTATTGTTAATTTGTTTTTTGGAACACTTGTAACACGTTTCGGTACAAAGAAACTTATATGTACGGGATTTTGTTGCCTTATCGCCTTTGCGATTATTAATTCTGTTGCAACAAGTTTAATAGCTTTTTATTTTGCAGGAATTTTATTGGGTCTTGGAATATCTTTTACAAGTACTACTATGGTAAGTACCGTTGTAAACAAATGGTGCACAAAAAACAGGGCAACGGTTACAGGTGCTATTTTGGCGGCTAACGGTATTGGCGGCGCTATCTCGGTTCAGATTTTATCACCTATTATTTTTGAAGAGGGCAACCCTTTCGGTTATAGAACTTCATACCGTTTGGTGTCTATAATTTTATTAATTGTCCTTGTTTTAATGCTTGTTTTTTTTCGTAATCCACCCAAAGTTGAAGGTGAAATCGAGATAGTTACGAAAAAGAAAAAGAAAATTCGCGGCACAGGCTGGGTTGGAATGGACTATGATGTAGCAATTACAAAGCCATATCTCTATGTCGCACTTGTTTGTATGTTCTTAATAGGAATGGTGCTTCAAGGCTTGGGCGGAATGTCAGTTCCTCATATGTATGATATCGGTATGGATGTTGACTTCGTGGCGATGTTAGTAAGTCTTAGCGGAATTATGCTAACTGTAACTAAGTTTTTAACGGGATTTATTTATGACAAATTCGGTATTAAAATATCTATGAATTTGTCTCTTATTTGCGCATTTGTTTCAATGCTTATATTAGCGCTTTTGCAGAACACTCCAACAGGTCGAGTCTTTGCGGTTATAAGGGTTGTAATCGGCGCAATTGCAACTCCTCTTGAAACGGTTATGCTTCCTATTTTTGCGGTTGAGTTTTTTGGAAACAAGCCATTCGATAAATTGATAGGTATATTTGTTTCTGTCAGTGCCGCAGGATATGCAGTAGGCTCTCCGTTTGGAAATTTATGTTATGATATATTCGGCGATTATAAACCAGCTTTATTAGTGTTTGCCGCTTTGATGGCTTTTGTCGCAATTGCCTTGCAGTTTGTTTTAAGAGCGGCTAACAAGGATAAAAAAATTATTTTAGAAGCGTTGGAAGAAAAGAAAAAAGCAGTAGAGAGCATTTGATTAAATACAGTTTCAACTAAAAAACCAACCCGAGAGGGTTGGTTTTATTTTATGTATTTCTTATCTCGTTTAATGCTGTATTCATTTTTTCGTGAATAATATCACCGATTTGGGTTGTGTTCATACCCTCAAACTGTTCGGGGTAAATAACATCAAGCAGTCTGAATTCAACCTCGGTTGTGCGTCTTAATATGTTTTTAGGTATCTCTCTTGTGTTGTTTAAAACGCAAACGGCAATAGGCACCTGAGCCTTAGTTGCAATTTTAAAGCAACCGTTTCTAAAGGGGAGAAGCTTACATTCTAAGCTTGTGTACCCCTCGGGGAAAATCGCTATTGAGGCGGTATCCTCCTTTATAGTTTTAATGGCGTTTATGATGGTTTTTGCAGCCTCTCGGTCATTCTCGCGGTCAATTAGCAAAGAATTAAGTCTGTGCATTGCTTTTGATATGAAAGGCATTTTGGTGTAAATTTCCTTTTTGCCAATAAAACCTAATCTCGCATCGGGGAAAACCGACATTATAACTGCGGGGTCGAAATCGTGCTGATGATTGCAAACAAGCATCACACGTGTATCTTCGGGGAATTTTTCAGTGCCTTTAGTGTTGATTTTAACCCTTGCTACTTTAACGATAAGAGGCAACGAGATTTTAACTAAAAATCTGAAAAACGTGGTATTTTTTGGCGGTTTTTTGCGGTTTGTGAACTGAATCATAAGCGCGAATGTTAATAACTGTAAGATTATAAAAATCAGTATAAAACCTATTAACAATATAGGCATCAACCACCAAGAATACGATTCTTTCATAATGGGGAAAAAGTTATTTAAAATTGGAATCAAAGCCGCGCTTACAATAATATAAACATAATAAATATAATGCATTTTACACCTCTTAGTTTTGTTTTCTTACGATACTGTATTCATCATAAAAATTGAAATACGGGCAAGAAGAAGTCTGCCTAGACAGAAACCTTGACATATCATCTTCGTCGAGATTTGCTTCGCAAACGTAACAGTCATATTCATCGTCATAAATATAGTGAGCACAGTTTTCACAGTTGGTTTTCATTTTTATACTTCCTAATTTGTAAGATAAGTAGAAACAGCATATACGGTTTGCCCATTGTATATAAGTCTTGACCAACCGTTTACACTTGTTCCTGTGCGGGTTATATATTCACCGTTTTTTAGAGTATAAACCACTGTTGAACCGTTTGTTGTTGGCTTATCTCGAAGGTTGGTTTCGCTTTTTGCGGTTACCTGCTCGTTAACATCGGTGAACTTAATTTCATTATTTACAGATGTGTTATTAGAAGTTACAGGCTCTTTATAAGAAAGGTCGGTTGTAAGATAACTTGAAATTGCATAAACGGTTTGCCCATTGTATAAAAGCTTAGACCAACCGTTTGAGCCAATACCGATTCGTTTAACCGTTTCACCGTTTTTAAGTGTATAAATCACAGTTGAACCGTTGGTTGTTGCATTATTTCTGAGGTTAGTAGAACTTTTAGCTGTAACAGTTTCGTCTACAGCAGAATATATTCCGTCATCTTCGGATTTTGGTTTATAAGTAAGGTCGGTTGTGAGATAACTGGTAATAGCATAAACAGTTTTTCCGTTATAATTAAGTCTTGACCAACCGTTGATACCGATTCCTGTGCGTTTTATAGTCTCGCCGTTTTTAAGAGTTGCCACAATGTTTGATTTAGTTGTATCTGCTTCTCTCAGATTTACCGTGTCCTTAGCAGTTACGGTATCGCTGTTGTCTGTATATGTAGTGTCCTTGATTACAGGCTCTTTAGCGTCGGGGACCTTTGCGTTTGATTTTGGGGTTGCTTTTTTTACGTCAAAGTAAGATACTACCATATCGGCAGAACCGCTAATTCCGTTTACACTGCCCTTATCAGTATATTGCCACATATCATATTTTCCGCTGTAGTCGGGTGTATTGATATTGGGATAAGTGGGGTTAGAGTATCTTGCTACCCATATTTTAAAGCTTTCTTCGATAACAGAAGTATCCCAGAAGTTAAGAAGCTCGTCTTTTGCGGCATAAAGCATACCGTCGTATCCCAGTGCTTTAACTCGGTTTAAGAAGGTTAAAGCGTTTTGAGTGCGCACAGCGTTTGTTATGCCGAACATTCGACTGTCGCTACTGTTGTAGCCCTCGCAATCGTAAACAATAGGATAGGAAATGGGGTAGGATTTAATTGCTTCGTATGTCCAATTAGCCTCTTCTAAGGCTTCGTTTGTGTTTATGGCTGTAGAAAAGAAATAAACACCGATTAAAAGACCGGCTTTGTTAGCTTGCTGAATGTTATAATCGGCAAATTCGTCTTTATAAATCTTGCCGTTTTCGGCTCTGTAGCCTATTCTTATTATTGCAAAGTCAATATTTGCATTTTTAACCTTTTTCCAGTCAATTTTTCCTTGCCATTTTGAAACGTCTACACCTTTTGCTTTTACTTGCTTCTTAGTTTGCGGAATGTTATTAATATTTTGAGAAGCGGTATTTTCACTAACTGAAACAGTAGCCTCGATTTTTGAAGAAGCGATTGATTGAGTAGCTGTTATTGAGGAAGAATTTGCATCAGCCAGTTTTTCGGAAGAGGTATTTTCTCTTTTGCAACTGCTTAGTAACATTAATACAATGAATGATAAAATTAAAGAGATAATTTTTTTCATTTTAATTACCTTTCACTACGCGCTTTTTGGTCCATGCTGTTGGGGAAAAGAGCAATAAAATCGGGAAAATTTCAAGTCTGCCTAAAAGCATTGCGCCTGAAAGTGCCATTTTTGAAATATCAGAATAAGCAGCATAGCTTGATGCGGGACCTGCAGCGGAGAATGCGGGACCCACATTGTTAAAGCAAGAAACCGCCGCCGAAATGTGAGTTTCAAAATCAAATGGGTCGAAAGAAATCACAAGTAAAACTGCTAAAATACACATAATATAAACTGCAAAATAGCAAGTTACATTATTAATAGTCTGCTTATCAACAGTTTTGCCTTCAAACCTTATAGATTCAACCGAGCGGGTATGAATCATATGCTTTAAGTTTGCTTTAACGCTTTTAAAGAGGAGAATCACTCTCGATACTTTAAGTCCGCCTGCGGTTGAACCGGCGCAACCGCCCATAAGCATCAGAATAAATAAAACTGATTTTGAAAGTGTGGGCCAGAGGTTGAAATCAACGGTAGCATAACCCGTAGTAGTTATAATTGAGGATACTTGAAATGCCGAATGACGAATACTGTCGCTTACATTCTCAAACTGCGGATAAATATTATAGGTTATAAGCGCAGAAGAAAAGAGAACAACGCCTATATAGGTCCAAAGCTCTTCACTTTTTAAGGCGGATGTTATTTTCTTGGTTAAAATAAGATAATAAAGATTGAAATTAATGCCGAAAACAAGCATACCTATTGCTGTAACCCATTGAAGATAGGGCGAATAACTGCCAAAACTATCTGCCTTTATACCAAAACCGCCTGTTCCCGCAGTGCCGAAGGCGTGTAAAATACTCTCAAACAATGGCATACCGCCAACGTAGAGCAACAGTGTAAGTATTGCGGTTAAAACAATATAAATTAAGTAGAGTATTTTAGCTGTGGACTTGATTTTAGGCACAAGCTTGCCGATTATGGGCCCTGGCATTTCGGCGCGCATTAAGTGCATTGAACGGCCTGTATCTGTAGGAACAACCGCCATAACAAGCACAAGTATTCCCATACCGCCAACCCAATGGGTGAAGCTGCGCCAGAAAAGTAGACCGCGCGACATAGATTCAACATCGGTTAAAATCGAAGCGCCGGTTGTAGTAAAACCGCTGACAGTTTCAAAGAATGCGTCAATAAAAGAGGGTATTTCGCCACTCAGAGTAAAGGGGAGAGCGCCTATTAGTGATAGGACTATCCAACCGAGAGCAACAATAACAAAGCCCTCTTTAGCAAAAATTGCTCTATCTTTTGTGCGGTTTGGTATGGTTAGCAACAATCCGCTCAACAGCGCGGTTAAAATGCTTATTAAAAATGCAAAAATGCAATTCTTTTCATTATATATAATAGAGCAGACGGTTGGCAATATTAAAAGTGCCGCTTCAACAAGCAAAATTCTGCCTAATATATAAAATATCATTTTTCTGTTCATAGCAAATTCCTTATTTCAGAATGTCAGATAAAGTGTTTATTCTCTCGTTAGCAGCAGTAACAACAACCCTATCACCCGCAAGCAACATATCGTTACCTGTCGGGATAATTATTTTGCGGTCACGCATAATACCTGCAATAAGGGTATTGGGTTTTGTTTTTAATTCTTTAAGGCAAATGCCAAGCTGCAAAAAGTCAGGCTTCACACTGAATTCGAGAACCTCTACCTTATCATCAAGCATTTTATAAAGTGTCTCAACGCTGCTGCCCTTTGAATTTTCAAGCGCTCTTACATATCTTAAGATTACATCGGTAATAATCTTTTTTGGGGTTATAAGACAGTCAAGACCCCATTCGGTAGCCAGAGGGATTAATTCATCACGGTTAACCTTTGCAATAACCTTTGGCACGTTTTTGGTAGCGGCAAATGAAGAAAGAAGAATATTCTCTTCGTCAATACCTGTAAGCGCTACAAAGGCATCGAGTGAATCTAAGCCTTCTTCTGTCAAGAGCTCGACATTTGCACCGTCACCGTTTATTATTGTGGCTTTCGGTATTGCTTCACAAAGTTCCTCGCAGATTTCCTTATTGCGTTCAATAAGCGTTACTTTGTTGCCACCTTGACTCAGCATTTTAGCGAGGTAGTATGATGTTCTGCTACCACCTAAAATCATAACGCTTCTTGCCTGCTTCTGCAAAATCCCCATTTCTTTTAAGAGCTTTGCTATCTGAGAGTGATCGGCGGTAAGGGCAATCTTATCGCCGCTTTTAAGCACAAAGTTACCGTCAGGAATGTGAACCTCATCATCACGTTCAACGGCACAAATAAGGAATTTAGCGCTGAATTTTGAGCGAAGGTCGGAAAGCTTTATACCGTCAAGCACAGAGTCGGATTTGAGCTTTAGCTCAACTATTTGAAAGTTTCTTACAGAAAAGGTTTCAACCTTTGCAGCAGAGGGTAGCTTTAAGAGGTGGTAAAGCTCCTTTGCAGCCATAAGCTCAGGGTTGATAGACATAGAAAGGTCTAATTGTTGCTTCATAAAGCCTAAACTGCTGTCATTATATTGCGGATTTCTAATACGAGCAATGGTGTGTTTAGCACCCATACGCTTGCCAAGGAAACAACTGAGCATATTAAATTCGTCAGAATCGGTAGCGGCGATAAGCAGGTCAGCATCAGCAACCCTTGCTTCCTCTAAGGTCTCGCAGTCTGCCCCGTTTCCGCAAACACTCATTACATCGTAAACATTGGTAAGCTCGGATAAAACATCTGGATCGGAATCAAGCGCTGTGACATTGTGTCCTTCATTTACAAGGCTTGCAAGTAAGGTAGCACCTATTTTTCCGCAACCCACAATAAGTATATTCATAAGATAACCTCATTTTATTAAACTAATTATCATATATTCTAACACTAAAAAACAAATTTTACAATATAAAAGTATAAAAAAAGCGAATCTTTCAGATTCGCTTTTAAAATCAATAGCCTAGATTTTCACCGCAAATAATGACTGTTATTCTGTCTTTATCACGCTGTCTACCGCTTATAAGGTAATTAGCACAGATTCTGCCGTCTGTATTGCAACCGTCTGTGAAAGAGGGATTGTTATTATTGAGTAGTGATACACAGTGACCTAATTTCGCGCAAGGGGAGTCAATACCGAGTCTTAGACAGTTTTGAGGTGCTGCAACTTTTTTTACTCTTAAAAAAGCCTCGTTCAAATCCCTAACGATTTTATTAGCACCCGCTATCATAATTACCTTTTTTGGTCCAAATGCAATGGCGGAAATTCGGTTAGCAAAGCCGTCAACATTAAGTAGCTCTCCGTTTTCTGTAATCGCATTTGTTGAGCAAAAATAGAAGTCACAGCCTATTATACCGCGAAAAACAGCCTGTCTTTCCTCAGGGGTGATTCCCTCGCGGTTGCGGTCGGAAAATTTATAACAATTGCGATTAATAAGCTCCCATACACCGCTTTCGACAAGCGACACAGAGCCGCCTGCGGCAATTGTGCAGTCAGGAGTAAGCAAAGCTTCAACGGTCTTCGTAATATCATTAATGCAGGGTACGTAAATACCCTGCATATTGTTTTTACGAAGAGCTGTTATCACACGTTCTATACGTTCATTCATAACAACAACTTCCTTATTTTGCGTAGTCAATGGCGCGGCTTTCGCGAATAACATTAACCTTAATCTGTCCCGGATATTCAAGC
>CAYQFD010000031.1:0-11130 GCA_964416795.1 uncultured Ruminococcus sp.
GCAAAGACGAAAATCTCACCTCTAAAATCAGGTTCGGATTATTCGTGTTTGCTTAGCATATTTATCAACCGTTTTGTATAACTTTTCCTTTTATTGTTAAAACTATTTTTAACACAAGAAAAGGCGGGTTTTTATGGTAAAAGGAGTAAGCAAAACTATTATAGAGGTAAATAATACTGGGAGTCGGCTGTTTGAAAAAATAGTGTTCTATGTAACACCCGAGTATAGCACGCTTAGTGCAAAGCAATTAAAAAAAGCGGCGAACAGCTTTAGCTTTAATTATAATTTACCGCAAGGTAAACCTACACTCAGAAAAAAATACAGGCGAAAAACGATGTTGCGTATTTTTGCGGTATCGACAATTTTGCTTGTAGGCCTTATCACTGTATTGGCTGTATTATTGTAAATAAATTATTAAAAATGCAGGAATGCTTTGTTATTTCTTGCATTTTTTTTTATTTTATAATATAATGACTTATATATTTGTTAAAAAGGAAGAACGAGATGAGTGAAATTTTAAAAACCGCTCTTAAAATGTGGGGTAAAACAGTTGTTGTTTCTGTAATGTGCTTCTTTCTAGTTATTTCTATGAGCACAATTTCCACTGCATTTTTTAGCGAAAATATCGGCTACACCGCATACGGTACAACAAGTGAGAATTCCGAATACGAGGAGCTTTACACACATTATAATGATGACGGTGAGGATAAGCTTTTAAAAGAATATGAGGATAAGGGTTATACAATTACTCAGTCGCCGATTCGCTCGGGGCTTAGCACAGGCGGCAAAATATTCTATTTTGGACTTACACAGGTTATGTGCATTGTTCTGCTGATAACCTTTATACATTCTACGGTTTGGCAGATGGGCATTAAGGATAAAAACCTTGTGCACACAGGTCATAAAAAGGAAGATGTGTTAAAGGGATTTAAGTGCGGTATTCTCTCCGTAATACCTTATACTATTTTCTGGGTTGTACTTGTAATTCTTAAAAACGGTGCTTTAAAAGAGTTGCAGATGTCTGTTATTAATCTTACTTCCTCGCAGTTTTACAGCTTTGTTCAGTTAATTGTAGGAAAAGCTAAATATTTGGGAGATTTAAGTATACTTCAGTTCATAGCAATCCTTAGTTTACAGCTTATAATACCTGTAATTTCCGGTATCTCTTATTATCTCGGCTATAAAGATATTTCTATTGGCGAGAAAATAATATATAAAAAGAAAGAACGTTAAGGTTTGGTGAAATTTAAATGGCAGGTTTTTTTGGACTCTTTAATTATGAAAAGGAAGGACCGGGTATCGCGAAGGACGCACCTCGGAAACGTACTTTTATTGTTTTCTTTGACTACTTTTTCCGCAATTTTTGGAAATTTTTAACTGTTAATCTGGTTTACTGTATTATGTGTATTCCTGTAATTACAAACGGACTTGGCAATGTGGGTATAACCAATGTTGCCCGCAGTATCGCAAGGGATAAGCACTCGTTTGGACTAAGCGATTATATGGATACTGTCAAGAAAAACTGGAAACAGGGATTGATAGCAGGTATAGTTAACACTATAGTTGCCTTGGTGCTTATTTTTGATTTATATTTCTTCTTTAGTATGCAAAGCGGTGTAATGTCAACAATAGGTCTTGGTGTTACATTTATGTTCATTTTCTTCCTTATTGTGATGAACTTTTATATCTGGACTCTTATGATTACATTTAAGTTTACTCTAAAGCAGATTTATATTAATAGCTTTAAGTTTGTTATCATAAACCTTAAAAAGAATTTTCTTTGCTTCTTTGTACTTGCTCTTTGCTATGCGCTTTACATTTTGATACTCTTTGCTTTCCAAAAATATTTTTGGGTAATGCTTTTTGCTGAGTTCGTAGTATTTATTTGTGTTCACCCTGGTTTCAGGGCGCTTCTTATTCAGTTCTGCACATTCCCCGCAATTAAGAAATACATAATAGACCCTTATTACGAAGAGCATCCTGATGACGATATTCAAAAGCGTAAGGATTTAGGTCTTGTTGAAGAGGAAGTAAAAACAGTTATCAATGAAGACGGCGAAGAAGAAAGCGAAAACGTTTTCAAGGATTAATAATTGCGAAATCTCAGCATATACATTTATTGGTGATGTATATGAATTGCAGAATTCAAGATTTTAGAAATAAACAGGTTGTTTGTGTTAAAAACGGTTGTGTTTTAGGGTATATTTCAGATGTGGAGTTTGATACCGAAAAGGGCACACTCGAATCGGTTGTTATTTTTGGCCGACCGCGACTTTTCGGGCTGTTGGGTAGGGAAGACGATATCGTGATTTCATGGAACGAAATTGAGGTTATCGGTCAGGAAACAGTCCTTATCAACACCGACCCCACACCGTTTATAAGACTTAAGAAAAATAAATACGGATTTTAAAAAACACAAATCTTCTAAATGAAGATTTGTGTTTTTTAGTGTAAGTAAGCAATAAATTATGATTTTTTCGGTTTGTAAATTTCCTTTGCGGTTTTAATGAAATTTTTCACAATCGGATTGTCGATTGAGTTGTGGTTTATCGCAAGATATATAGTGCGGTACGATTCTTTATGCCGTGGCACAAAATAGAGAACGTCATCCAATTCGCTACCTGTTTTTGAAATTATAAAATCAGTAGTGACAACTGCGCCTATTCCGGCGCACATCAAATTGTTATGCATTCCGCTATGGCGTGCGTTATTAATAGTATAAGGAGGGGAGTTATAGTCTCCCAACATATGTATCATTGAATTGGCAGTAATAGAATTATTGGGAAATTTAATAAAGTTAACATTTTTAAAAATATTTAAATCTTCGATTTCTTTTTCCTTATAATCGCCTGATAAAATTTCTTTGTGTGTTAATGCGAGGTGTGTTAAATTATTTGCATTTGCCATATTTTTATGCATCGCAATTATTAATCTTTCGGTGTATAAAGGCTCTATAATATAATTTCGGCTGTTGTTGGAGTAAGTCATTATTAAGTCAATTTCTCCGTTTTTTAATTTTTCGCCAAGAACATTACTGCCACCGATATTTCCGATATCAAGAGTAACTTTTATATCAGGGTATTTTTTATAAAATGCTCCGCATACCTCGGACATACTGTAATACGAAGAATAACTTGAACCGCCAATAGTGATTTTACCGCTGCTCATATCCGAAAGCTCTTTAAGTCTTCTTCGCATATTACTTTCGCTTTGGATTATTTCTTCTATAGACTCAATATAAATTCTTCCTTGAGCTGTAAGCGTAAGGGGGAGCTTTGAACGGTCAAATATTTGTATACCTAAATCTTTTTCAAGCCTTGATATTGCATTGCTAAGGGCGGGTTGAGAGATATAAAGCGCTTTCGCCGCTGCGGTGAAACTCTGCTCCTTATAAACCTTATATGCATATTTTGCTGCAAGCTCCATACTTTTCAACCTCGTATAATGTATTTGTTATAAAATTATAACATTATATGTATTTGATTATAACTTATAACGGGTGTATAATCAAGAGGAAATAAGGATTTCAAAGGGGTAATTTGAAATGGAAAAGAAAGTAAGGCGGTTTATTAAGGTTTATCCTTGGTTTCACGGGCTAACGGCGGATTTGTTGTTTTATATTGCCATTGACACTCTGTTTTTAGCAACTGTTAAAAATCTTACTGCTGCTGAGATTGTATCGTTAACAACTATTTCATCTGTAGCGAGTCTTGTGCTTAGATTTCCGGTTCTCTGGATAATGGAGAGGGTAGGAAATAATTTATCCATTAAATTAACCGCACTGTTAATGCTTATTTCAGCTCTGCTAATTACATTTGGCGGAAATTTCTATATTATTGCATTGGGCAAAATTTTTCACAATATTTCGGTTCTTTTTAGCAATTCTTTAGTTTTGGCATTAGGAAACAATCTTGAACTGATTGATAAAAGTAATGATTTTGTTAAAGTAAGAACATCGGGTAATACGGTATATTCTTCGGTTACAATGGTGATTGCGTTTATTGCAAGTTATATGTTTAATCTTAATAATTATCTTCCTATGATTGGTTGTATAACAACTTGTTTGATAGGATTTATTCTTTCTTTTTTCCTTGAGGATTGCTCCAAATTCAATAAGACTGTGAAAAAGAAAACTGATAAGAAAAGTAAAGTGCATTTCTCAAAGGTTATTTTTTGGGGTATGTTTGCGTATGCAATATTTTTCCCCGTTGTTAATAGCGGTCAAACCGAGGGTAAGCTCTTTACCCAACAGGAATTACTCACAGAATTTTCTATTGAAACAACTTCGATTATTATAGGAGCTATAGTATGTATTTCCCGTGTTGCAAGGGTTCTTTCTAATATAGTATTCTCAAGGATTTATTCGGGTTATAACTCAAAAACAGGAATTGTATTGGCTTCGATGCTGGCATCATCAATCGGTATGACCTTTTTTGGCTCATTTATAGGATATACGCCTATAAAGATTGGTTTAATGGGCTTTGCTTACATAATTATTCTGTTTGTCCGAGACCCATTCAGATTATATGTTCAGGATGTTATTATCGGAACCACCGCTAAAGAATATCACCGTTCTTTACTCGTGATGATGGGCTTCTACTCACAAATAGGAACACTTGTCCTTAATGCGACTTTTACGGTTGTTTTGTTGGGTTATACCTTGCGCACTGTTATGGGACTGTTGTTTATAATAAGCGTAATATGTGTTTTAATAACTATTAAATTTTATAAAACTGTGATTGAAGCTATTAATGCAAAAAAAGCTGAAACAGTTTAACAAAGTGTAAAATTTTCATAATTGGTTGAAATATAAGTTCATTTGTGATAAACTTTCATTAGTAAAGCAGAAGGAAAGTTTATTATGAGTGACAGAAAAACTAATGAAATTTTAGAAGAACAGCGCCGTGCACGTCAGGAATTTTTAAAGCTTAAACAGATGCAAAAGGGCGAAATGGCGCCTGAGCCTAAACCGAGCGAGGTTGCCTATGTGCCGAGAACCTTTGGCGAGAAAATGTCGAATTTCTGGTTTCAGTATAAGGGCGCGGTTATCGCTATTGCAATAACGGTTGTACTGCTTGCCGTTTTAATTGTTCAGTGTGCAACAAGGGTTGAATATGACCTTGAAATTTTGTATTTCACATACACTCCGACTCTTGATGTTCAAACCGAAAAAATGGCGGATTATTTTGAAAAATATGCGACTGATGTAAACGGTGACGGCGAAGTAAATGTTACGGTTCTTAATTGCAGTGTTGAAAAGGATACGAAGGATATTCAGTACCGCAATACTGTTTACACAAAGGTTCAGACCGTTTTGGCAGGAAACGAAAAGTCACTCCTTGTAATTGCCGACGCTCAATCTGTTAAGTATTTTGACAATATTGAAATTGAGGGCGGAGTTTTTGAATCAGAACCGCTTACTTTGGGCGAAGACTTCTATTCAGCTACTAAGGTTGAGGGCTTAGAGGAATTGCCTCAGGAGTTTACGATGTATTTAAGGCGTGTTTCGGGTACTGTTATAGAAAAGAATAAGAATATTGCTACCTACTATAACGCGTCAAAGCAGCTTTTAGAAAATTTAAAAAGCGAGTCTTAATTTTGTTGATTTTATATTTCAAATTCAAATAATTTACAAGTCCCGAAACTGTGGTTTCAGGACTTGTTTTTATGTTAAAAATAGTATATAATGAATTAATATATTATATAAGGGGGATTTTTCGTGGATATAAGAGTAGGCGATAAATTGCAGATGAAGAAAAAACATCCTTGCGGTAATGATATTTTTTTGGTAACGCGTATCGGAATGGATTTTAAAATTGTTTGTGATAAGTGTTCGCACGAGGTAATATTGCCGCGTTCCAAAGCCGAAAAAGCCCTTAAAAAAGTAATCAGAACTTGTGGAGAGTAATTTATGTTTGACAAATTGGAATCGGTTGTAAACCGTTATGAACAAATCGGAGTGGAGCTCACAAGACCTGAGGTTGTAACCGATAATGAGCTTTTTAGAAAGCTTATGAAGGAGCATAGTGAGTTAACACCTATAGTTGAAAAGTACCGCGAGTATGTTGCGGCAAAAAATACCGAAAAGGAAACCCTTGAGCTTTTAGGTGAGGCAGGTCTTGATAAGGAGCTTAAGGAGCTTGCTGAGGAAGAGCTTAAACAGGCAAAGGAAGATATTGTAACCTTTGCTGATGAGCTTAAAATTCTGCTTCTTCCAAAAGACCCTAATGACGATAAAAACGTTATTGTGGAAATTCGCGGTGGCGCAGGCGGTGAGGAAGCGGCGCTTTTTGCAGGCTCGCTTTACAGAATGTATTCAATGTATGCCGAGAGCAGACGTTGGACAACTGAGATTGTAAACGCCAACGAAACCGAGCTTGGCGGTTATAAGGAAATCTCCTTTATGATTGAGGGCGAGGGTGCATATTCGCGCTTTAAATATGAGAGCGGTGTTCACCGCGTTCAACGTGTGCCTGACACTGAAACACAGGGTAGAATTCACACATCAACTGTCACAGTTGCAGTTCTTCCCGAAGCCGAGGATGTTGAGCTTGAAATAAACCCTGCCGACCTTAAAATCGACACCTTCCGTTCATCAGGCGCGGGCGGTCAGCACATTAATAAAACCTCTTCTGCGATACGCGTAACCCATATTCCTACAGGCACTGTGGTTGAATGTCAGGACGAGCGCAGTCAGTTTAAAAATAAGGACAAAGCGCTTAAAATCTTGCGTTCAAGACTGCTTGACGAAAAACAGCGCGAGCACGATGCGGCAATTGCATCTGACAGAAAGTCACAGGTTGGCACAGGTGACCGAAGTGAGCGTATCAGAACATACAATTACCCACAGGGCAGAATTACCGACCATAGAATTGGCTTAACCCTTTATAAATTGGAGCAGGTGCTTAATGGCGATATTGATGATGTTATAGATGCACTTATAACTCATTACAGAGCCGAGGCACTGAAAGAAGATAACGAATGAAAACAGAAAAGTTATATCTAAAAGAGGATTATAACGGCAGTATAAAACGCGCAGCAGAAATTTTAAATAACGGCGGAACGGTGGCAATCCCTACCGAAACGGTATACGGGCTGGCGGCATCGGCTTACTGTGAAAGTGCGATTAAGAATGTGTTTACCGCAAAAGGCAGACCGCAGGATAATCCGCTTATTGTCCATATAGCAGACACAGAAATGCTTAATGAAATAGCACAGGATATTCCCGAAACGGCACTTTTATGCTCGAAAGAATTTTGGCCAGGACCTTTTACAATGGTGCTTAAAAAGACAGGCAAAACCGCCGAATGTGTGTCTGCGGGTCTTGATTCGGTGGCTGTGAGAATGCCAAGCGAAAAAACCGCGCTTGACATAATAAAGCAATCGGGATTACCTTTGGCGGCTCCGTCGGCTAATATTTCGGGAAGTCCTAGTCCAACTACTGCACATCACGTTGAAAATGACCTTGACGGCAAAATTGATGCTATAATTTTCGGCAATGAGTGTGAGGTGGGTGTTGAATCAACCGTTGTGACATTTTGCACTAATCCGCCGCGGCTTTTACGACCTGGGGCGGTAACTGCCGAAGCCTTGCGTGAAATTATACCCGATTTGGTTGTGGATGAGGCAGTACTATCTGAACCTCAAAAAAACCAAAGGGTTGCTTCCCCCGGAATGAAATATAAGCATTATGCCCCTAAAACCGAAACCTATTTGGTTGAGGGTGAGGGCTTTGCGGATTTTGTGAACAAAAAAGAAAATGGTGCGGCGATTTGCTTTAAAGATGAAAGCGAAAAAATACGTGTTCCTAAAATTGTTTACGGTGACAGTAGTGACGAAAGCACCTTAGCGCACGATGTATTCTCTGCGCTTAGAGAGATTGACAAATTAGGTGTAAGTGAGGTATATATCCACGCACCGTCAAAAACCGGTGTGGGACTTGCGGTTTACAACAGGCTAATCCGCGCGGCAGGTTTTAAGGTTATCACACTTAGAACAGTAATCGGTCTTACAGGGCCTACGGGCGCGGGGAAAAGCAGTCTGAGAGAAGCGGCAGAAAAACGTGGCTTTCGGGTTATTGATTGTGATATAACTGCACGCAAAGCGGTTGAAAAGGGGACTGACGGCTTAAAGGCTTTGGTAAAAGCCTTCGGCGAGGAAATACTTAATGGGGACGGAAGCTTAAACCGCAAAAAATTGGCAGAAATAGCCTTTTCGGCTCAAAAAAACACAGAAATCTTAAATAAAACAATTTTTCCGTTTATAATAAATTTAGTGGAAGAAGAAATGAATGGTCACAGTAAAATTTTACTTGATGCACCCACACTTTTTGAAAGCGGAATTAATGAAATGTGCAATAAAACCGTTGCTGTTTTAGCAGAAGAAAGCGTAAGGCTTGCACGCATTATAGAGCGTGACGGTATTGACGAAAGCTCGGCACGACTTCGTATGAATGCGGGAAAGCCTGACAAATTCTATATGGAAAACGCTGATTTTATTCTTTACAACAACGGAAATTTAAAGGAACTGAATTCAAATTTTGATAAATTAATTAAGGAGTTTTGATTATGTCTAGTAAATCAAAATCAGAAATGCTCAGAGAGGAGCTTTTTTTAAAGCGAAAAAACGGCTGTCTTATTTCAAGTGATGAAACAATCGCTCGCGCAGAGGAATATTGCGAGGGGTATAAAAAGTTTTTAGACCTCGCTAAAACAGAGCGTGAGGCTGTAAAAACGGCAATAGAGCTTGCAGAAAGACAAGGCTTTACAGAGTTTGTGCGCGGTAAGACCTACAAAGCAGGCGATAAGGTTTATATAAATAATCGCTCAAAAACCGTTGCTTTTGCGGTTATAGGTGAAGAAAATGTTGAAAACGGTGTTAATATTACTGCCGCTCATATTGACTCACCCCGCCTTGATTTAAAGCCTAATCCCTTATATGAGGATATTGAGCTAGCCCTTTTTAAAACCCATTATTACGGTGGAATTAAAAAATATCAGTGGACTGCAATACCCCTTGCGCTTCACGGTGTGTTTGCGCTTAAGGACGGTACTGTAAAAGAGGTTTCCATCGGTGAAAATGATGACGAGCCTAAGTTTGTTATAAACGATTTGTTGCCACACTTAGCACAGGAGCAGAGCAAGCGCACCTTGAATGAGGGTATTAAGGGTGAAGAGCTAAATGTGCTTGTAGGAAGCTATCCTTTCAAGGACGATAAGGGAAGCGAGCTTGTAAAGCTTAATATTTTAAGACTTCTGAGTGAAAAATACGGTATAACCGAGGCAGACTTTTTATCGGCAGAGCTTGAAATGGTGCCTGCTGTTAAGGCTTGCGATATCGGCTTTGACCGTTCGATGATAGGTGCCTACGGTCAGGACGACCGCGTTTGCGCTTACCCTGCACTTACTGCCATTTTAGAAGTTGAAAAGCCTGTCAAAACCGCAGTCGCTATCCTAGCGGATAAGGAAGAAATCGGCTCAATGGGAAATACAGGTCTTAATTCCGACTTTTTGAAGCACGTAATCGGCGACCTTGCAAAGATGCAGGGCGGGGACGATACTGTAGCGCTAAGAAATTCAAAATGTCTTTCAGCAGACGTTAATGCGGGAACTGACCCCACATTCCAAGAGGTTATGGAAAGAAGAAATGCATCTTTCTTAAATTACGGTGTTGTTGTCACAAAATACACAGGCGCACGCGGTAAATCAGGCACCTCCGATGCTTCTGCAGAGTATGTTGCAAGCATTAGAAATATGCTCGATAATGCGGGTATAATCTGGCAGAGCGGTGAGCTTGGCAGAGTTGACCTTGGCGGCGGCGGAACAGTTGCAATGTATATTGCAAATATGGGTGTCGATGTTGTTGACCTCGGTGTTCCTGTTCTTTCAATGCACGCTCCCTTTGAAACCACCGCAAAGCTCGATGTTTATATGTGCTACAGGGCAATGTATGAGTTTATGAAATAAAAATTTGTAAATATTAAATTTTAAAAAAATGTGCAACCTATAATCAGGTGATGATTATGAAGGTTGCACGTTTTTTTATTAAATGTGTTTTTATACTGTGTTTAATTCTTAGTTTGCTCATTTTTACAGCTGTAATTTATCTTGACAACAGTGTTAATAAGCAATTTAAAATCAAAAAGGGTGATACTCTTGATTTTAATACCAAAATCCCCGTAACTGCTGTATTCGAGGGCGCTCAAGTTACAGGTGAAAACGGTTTTGATACTGTGGGTAAGCAATATTCGGTTGATATTAAAGCCTTTGGTATTTTCCCAATTTCTTCGGTTAATGTCGAGGTTGTAGACGAAATGTATGTGGTGGTGTTGGGTACACCGTTTGGTATGAAGCTTTATACTGAGGGTGTTTTGGTGGTGGATATTGCAGATGTAGAAACTGTAAACGGTGCTGTTAACCCAGCTTCAAAGGCGGGTATTAAAAAGGGAGATTATATCGTATCTGTAAACGGCAACGAAATACACACAAATGAAGATTTAAGCGGTATTGTTGAGCAGTCGGGCGGAGAAAAACTGCATTTTGTAATTATGCGAAGCGGTAAGAAAATTCATATAAATGTCGAGCCCGTAATATCGAGTGAGAGCGGAAACTATAAAATAGGTATCTGGATAAAGGACAGCAGTGCAGGTATAGGCACGCTAACCTTTTACAGTCCCGCCACCAATATTATATGCGGTTTGGGACACGGTATCTGCGACGAGGAAACAGGCACTCTTTTAGAGGTTGAGTCGGGTGAAATTGTTGATGCCGAGATTTTATCAACCGAAAAGGGTGAGGTTGGAAGTCCGGGTAAGCTCAACGGAAGATTAGGGTATAATACTTTAGGAAATATCAGTCTTAATTGTGAAAAGGGCGTATATTCAATTCTTAACGGTACTATTGATATGTCAAGAACAGCCGAAATCGCCTTAAAGCAGGAGGTTAAGGACGGAAAAGCGCAGATTCTTTGCACAGTAGACGGCAATTCACCAAAGCTTTATGACTGCGAAATAAAATTGCGAAATTCGGCTTTTCATTCTGATACACAGAATTTAATAGTCACTGTAACAGACGAAGAGCTGCTTAATAAAACAGGGGGAATTATACAAGGTCTGTCGGGTAGTCCGATTTT
>CAYQFD010000032.1:0-11073 GCA_964416795.1 uncultured Ruminococcus sp.
TCTGCATTAAAAATCTCAAAGGGTGCAAATATTGTTATCGATAATCTTTCAATAAAATATGCCTGTTACGGTATAAGTATTACCAGCGGCTCAAATATAACTGTTACAAACTGTGAAATCGGTTATATAGGCGGTGGCGCCACCTCTGGCGGTATTCGTCGCGGTAACGGTATCGAGTTCTGGGATGGTGCAGCAGGTAAAAACGTTGTCAAGAACAACTGGATTTATCAGTGCTTTGATACTGGTATTACCTGGCAGGGTACTTCAGGTAATAATTACGACTGTGAATTCATAGACAACGTAATTGAATATTGCTGTTGCTCTGTCGAGTTCTTCGAGGGCTCCAAAGTTACCAACCCTGATAACGAGAGTGTTGTAAACTTTATCTGTAATAATAATATTTCCCGTTTCTCAGGCTTTGGTTGGGGTAACAGAAGCTTTGACGGTGGTGTCCGCGGTATTGAAGGTCACTTACGTGGTAGACTTGACCTATTAAAAACTCTTTATGCTGAATTTAAAAACAATATATTTGATCAGGCATGGTACAAATCTATCAACATAACCGCTATTTATGATGAAGACGATGCAGATCCACTAGCTACACGTAAAATCATTTTCGATGGCAATTCCTATTACGAATCCTCTCAGCATGCTAGTAGTGTTTCAACCCATGCTACTTACGACTCCTTGGAGAAGAATGAAGCAGGTAACTATATTACTAAAAGTTTTATTTTTACCAGTCAGCAGTCACTTGAGGAAATGGTTGCATTTATTGGTGATAAGAATCCAAAGGTTGTAAAATTCTTAGGTTAAGTCAATTTCTGTCGAATTAAGGGCAGAATACCAAATTTAATATTGCACCGCTGTTTTTCAGCGGTGCAATCTCTTAAAACATACATAATCATTAATTTTTTATTATCGCAAATCCCGTAACCTTGAGAATAATTCGTTCGGCAAATCCGAACGCTTTATATATAAATAATAATAAAATCGGTTTTATTTCCACTAAGAAAGGTGAATCAGAATGAACTTCAAAAAGGGTTTAGCTATAACGCTTTCGGCAGCAATGCTTTTATCGACAGCTATGCTTCAGGCTTCGGCTGCAACTTTAAAAGAAACTGTTGAAATCAATTCGGAAAATAATACGGATGCTACTTATTTTGAATATGCATCCTCTCATAACGAAACTCAGGTTATAACCGAGCCTATAAAGGTAAATATCGGTAAGACCTTAGGAGAGGAGCCTGTCTCTTTTGAAATTAATGTTGAGACAGAGGGTATGTATAATTTCGGTCTGAGCTACAAAGCGGCAGACAGTCTGATGCCTGCATTTGAGCTTGCTATGCAGATCGACGGTGCATATCCATTCGAGTCTGCAAAAGATTTGATATTTTCGCGTATGTGGCAAGACGAGGAAGGAATTGTTAAGGACGGTTTCGGTAATGAATACGCTCCCTCGCAGATTCAGTATGACAAATATTTCCTTAATTACGCAGCTGATAATAAAACCGAAAATTATGATAAGTACTATTTCTATTTAACTGCCGGTGTTCATAATATCACATTAACATCTGTTAAGGGCGCTATGGATATTGAATATGCAGTCTTCGCAGGCGAAGAAATTGTTAAAGAATATTCTGCTGATGAGTCGGGCGATATTTACAAAGGCGAGCCCATCATATTAGAGGGTGAAAAGGCAGATATAAAATCTACATACTTCCTTATAGGTAAATCAGATACATCTACCTCGAAAATCACACCCTTTGACGGTAAGGTGCAGGTTGTAAACTATATTGGTGGCGGCAACTGGAAAACAGTCGGCGAAACACTCGTATGGACAACACCCGAGCTTGAAGCAGGTTACTATAACATTGGCTTCTCTTTCCGCCAAAGCTCACTTATAGGTGGCATTGTTTTCCGTTCACTCACAGTTGATGGTGTATCTCCCTTCATAGAAGCCAAATCAGTGCCTTTCGAATATGATTATAACTGGCAGAAAAATATTTATGCTGATGATGAGGGTAATCCTTATAAAATTTACCTGTCTGAAGGTAAGCACGAAATTGCTCTGACAGTTACTGCTGGTGATATTTCACCTGTAAAAGTAAGACTTAATGAATCTGTTGCAAAAATAGGTGACCTTTACCTTGATATCAATATGATTACAGGCGAAACAGTTGATATCTATAGAAACTATGACCTTTTTGATCAGGTTCCCGATATGGAAAACCGTCTTAATGATATTAAGAAGCTTCTTAAGGAAGCGGCTGATACTTTGGTTGAAATCACAGGAGAAACAAGTGGTTCCAACTATTCGGTTATTAACAATATGATTCTTGCCTGTGATCAAATGCTTAATGATAAGTTCAACGCTCACAGATATAAGGATTATTTCTACAGCAACTACTGTTCTGTATCCGCAGTTTTAAAGGATTTACAGAATATGCCTTTGGACCTTGACAAGATTGTTCTTTTCTCACCTGATGACGATGAACCCTTTGAAAAGGTTAATATAATTGAGAACTTTGCTTTCTCAGTAAAACGTTTCTTTGCTTCATTTGCCCGTGATTATGATAGTCTTGAAACGGATGAAGAAAAGAGCGTAAAGGTATGGGTTAACTGGGGACAGGATCAAGTTCAGGTTCTGCGTTCTATGGCTGACCGTTCCTTCACTCAAAAGACGGGCTTGAAGCTTGATCTACAGCTTGTTAACGCATCTATAATTCAAGGTGTGCTTTCGGGTAACGGTCCTGATGTATTGCTGAGTCACTCCAGAACTGAGCCTGTTAACCTTGCAATGCGTGGAGTATTGGTGGATCTCAGTCAGTTTGATGACTTTGATGAGGTTATTACCCGTTTCAACGAAGGTGCAACAACCTCCTTTAAGTATAAAGGCGGCACTTATGCTCTACCTGACAGTCAGTCCTTCCCGATGATGTTCTACCGTAAGGATATATTGGAAGAGCTTGAACTTAAAGTTCCTACAACCTGGACCGAGTTCCGCGAGGTTGCAAAACGTCTTGCTCGTTACAATATGAACGTTTCAATTCCAAAGGCGGATGTAACAGATGTTAAGGCATCCCTCTTTACTACCCTTTTAGCACAGAACGGGCTTTCCCTTTATACAGATAGTGGAGATGCTACAACGCTCAAAACCTCAGGAGTTATGGAAGTATTCACTGAATGGACAAATTTCTATACAAAGATGAAGTTCCCAATTACTCTTGATTTCTACAACCGATTCAGAACAGGTACTACACCTATTGGTATCGCTGATTATACACAGTATACAACCTTTAAGGTTGCAGCTCCTGAAATCGAAGGCTTGTGGGGAATGGCTCCTGTTCCGGGAACAGTCAAAGAAGACGGCACAATTGACCATTCTGTTTCAGGCGGAAATACTTCTTGCTTTATCCTTAAAGGCTGCAAGGATAAGGACAATGCTTGGGAATTACTTAAGTGGTGGACCGAAACCGATACACAGTTCTCTTTCTCAAACGGTGTTGAATCTATTTTAGGTCCTACAGGACGAAGAGCACCGTCTACCGTTGAAGCACTCAGTATGCTTTCATGGGACGAGGGTGTTGTAGAAGTTTTATGTGAATCTTGGGATGATATAGTAGAAATCCCTGAATACCCCGGTAGTTACTATGTGGCACGTTCTATTTATCAGGCATATTGGAACGTTGTTAACGATAATCTTAATCCAAAAGATATGCTTACCAAGTTCGGCGACGAAGCCAACGAGGAAATAGCTAGAAAATGGGAACAGTACACTAACCGCGGTTAAATTTTACACCGTTTTGAAAAGAGGCTTAAAGAATGCGTAATACTTTAAAAGAAAAAGAATTTAAGGGTTTTTCCAAAGAAAATATGGCTTTTTACGGAATCTTAGCACCCTTCTTAATTTTATTCTTCATTTTTACCGTTTTGCCGGTTTTTGCTTCAATAATACTTAGCTTTTTTGACTTCGATATGGTTTCAAAACCGCTGTTTATCGGCCTTGATAACTATATCAGAATGTTCACCTCTGACCAAGTATTCTTGAAAACCGCAGGTAACTCACTGAAATTTGCTTTAATCACAGGTCCGCTTGGATACATATTGGCCTTTGTGCTTGCATGGATGATTAACGAATTTACTCCTGTTCTTAGAATATTTTTAACATTCATATTCTACATTCCCTCACTTTCGGGTAATGCAATGCTTATCTGGCAGGTTATGTTCTCGGGTGATAGTTATGCTTATGCCAACAACTTGCTATTAAGCTTCGGCTTTATTACAGAGCCTATTCAATGGTTTTCAAACCAAAGCTATAACTTTACCATCCTTGTTATAATTCAGCTGTGGATGAGTATGGGTATTTCTTTCCTTGCAAATATCGCAGGTCTTCAGAACGTTAATGTTGAGCTTTATGAAGCAGGTGCTATTGACGGTATCAGAACTCGTTGGCATGAGCTTTGGTATATCACACTTCCTTCTATGAAGACAATGCTCTTGTTCAGTGCTGTAATGCAAATCCAAGGTGTTTTCGCTGCAGACACTCTTATAACCACACTTTGCGGTTACCCCAGTGTTAACAACTCGGTGGATATGCTGGTTTCCTATATCGGAGATATAAGTCATACCCGTTATGAAATGGGCTATGCTTGCGCTCTATCGGTTATATTGTTTATAATTGTACTTTCATTCAGAAAACTTGTTAATTCGGCACTTGGTCTGTTAGGTAAGGACGATTCTTAACAGATAGGTTGACGATGTTAGAACACGCCAGTCTATACCGCGAAGTTTAAATATTTTGGAGGAGATATATAGTGTCGAGTAGAAATTCTCAATATAGAAAGTATACCCGCTCTAGAGCAGGAAGTATTTTCTACTTTTCGATTTTGATTTTAGCCGGAGTAGTTACAACGCTCCCGCTTATATATTGTATCGTTACTTCATTGAAGCCGCTTGATGAGCTTTTGATTTTCCCGCCGCGCTTCTTTGTTGAAAGACCGACTCTTGGTAACTTTCTTGCAATTCCGTCAATTTTAGGAAGCTTGCAGATACCAATTTCGAGATACACATTTAATACAGTTTTCATTGCTGTAATTTCCACTTTTGGTTCAATTTTAGTTTGCTCAATGGCTGCCTTTGCATTTTCAAAATCGCACCTCAAAAGCAAGAGATTCATTTTTAAATCGGTTCAGTTTATGCTTTTGTACAGTGCTTCTACATTGGCAGTTCCGCAGTATTTGATTTTTTCATGGATGGGACTTGTTGATACATATTGGGTATACATTTTACCTGCACTTCCGTCCTCGGTAAACTGCTTCCTTATGAAACAGTACCTTGATTCGAGTGTGCCGAATGCCCTGCTTGAAGCAGCACGTATTGACGGTGCAGGCGTTTGGACAATGTATAAGAGTATAATAATACCTATTTTAAAGCCCGCTTATATGACCGTTCTTCTTTCAACATTCCAGCACATGTGGGGTGTAGTACCGGGAGGTACAATCTTTAAAGAAGAACTCAAAACACTTCCTTATGCGATGCGCTCGGTTGCTAATGCCGGTATCGCCCGTACAGGTAGTGCAATGGCGATAACGGTAATATTGATGCTTCCGCCGATACTTGTGTTTGTGTTTACACAAAGTAACGTAATGGAAACTATGAGTAGCGCAGGTATCAAAGAATAGTTTATATTTCATTCTACAGAAGGGAAGGAAGCAGGTTTGTTTAAGAAAATAATTTCAATGCTCGTTATTGTTGTTCTTTGCATGGCGCTATCGATAACAGCGTCAGCCGCAGCTACAACACCAAACGAAGTATATACACGTGTTGACGTACCTGGCGGTTCAACCGAGCATCGACTCACACGTGAAATGTACAAGGCAGAAAAATATATTGATGCCACATCCTTAGGTCTTTCACAAGCGCTTGAGGGTATTACAGATCTTTCGGTTGCAGATAATGGCGAGATCATTATTCTTTGCGGTGAGAAATCCAGAATTGTTATTTTGAATACTGATTATACACTCAAGGGCGAGTTAAATGTTATAGATGCTGAAGGTAATTCGGTTGATTTCACGGGTGCGCAAGGTATTTATAGAGATAAGGATGGCTTATATTTCCTTGCTGATACTTTAAATGCAAGAATTTTGATTTTCGGTGAAGATGGTGTCATCACTAAAGAATTGGGTTTGCCTGATTCTGAATTCATTCCAAGCGACTTCGTTTATCAACCCGCAAAAATTGCTAAGGACAGTGACGGATATCTTTATGTTCTGAGTAACGGTTCTTATTATGGAGCTATGCAGTATAAGCCAAATTATGAATTTATGGGCTTCTACGGCTCGAGTACTGTTCAGGCGTCTGCTCTTGACACCTTGCAGTATTTATGGGATAAGCTTACCAGTAACGAAACAAAGCAGTCCAAGAGCACAAAAAAATTGCCTTATTCATTTGCGGACTTCGATTTTGACTCTTATGATTACCTTGTAACATCTACAGGTAAGACTTCGAAATACAACAATAAAGGCGATGTAGGTCAGATAAGAAAAATCAGCCACAACGGTGCGAGTATTCTATATAAGCGTAACACACGTGACGGTTATGTTGACTCTTCATCCATCAATTTCCTTGAAACTACATTGGTTGTGCGTCAGGCACGTGTAGACGGCAGAATTTCACAGAACCTGGTGGCTGTTGCAGTCGGCAGAAATGACTTTATGTATGCACTTGATAACACGCACGGTCTTGTTTACCTGTTCGACAGTGAGTGTAATCTTCTTAATACATTTGGCGGCGGTTTGCAGGCAGGCACTCAGGTTGGCGCATTTACAAACGCAGTCGCTATGGACTTAAAGGGAGATTCTGTTCTGGTTGCTGATAAGGATAATAAGTCGGTTACAGTATTTAATCTTACAGAATACGGCGAGCTGCTACTTACAGCACAGAATATGTTCATAAAGGGCGACTATCTTGATTCCAAGCCCTATTGGGAAAAGGTTTTAGCTCTTGATTCCGGCAATCAGTTAGCATACAGAGCATTAGCTTCGGCTTATTATAACGAAGGTGAATATGAGAAAGCTCTTGAATATGCAGAAATTGGTCTTGATTACAACATTTATGACCTTTCACATCAAGAGGTTTTATCGAAGCATCTTGCAAAATATTTTGGTTGGTATCTGCTTGCTCTGGCAATCGTTATAGGCGGTGTAATTTATGTTACTGTTTACTGCAAAAAGCATAATAAGAAGCTTGTAACCAATCAAAAGCTTATAACTATGGGCAGAGTTACATTCCATCCGTTTGATGCTTTTAACGATATAAAGTACAGAAAACACGGTTCAATGATTATTTCAGTGGTGCTTTGTGTATTGCTTTATATTGCTTTCTTCTTAAGGGATGTTTTCTCAGGCTTCCTTTATACAACAACCAATGTTGCAAATTACAATTCGATTTACACTATAGGTAAAACAATTGGTTTTGTATTACTTTGGTCTGTTTGTTATTGGCTTGTTTCATCAATGGCTTCCGGTAAAGGAACTTTACGCGAGATTTTCACAGTCACGTCATATTCATTAGTTCCGCTGATTGTTTATTCGTTTGTGCGCGTAATAATAACAAACTTCTTGCCTTATTCCGCTTACGGATTAATTACAGGTATTGATACAGTAGTTTTAATCTTCACATTCTTCCTAATTGCTATCGGTATGCTCACAGTTAATGAATACGACTTCTTTAAATTCCTAATTACCGCTGTGGTAACAGTATTCTTTATGATTTTAGTTGTTTTCGTTATCTTTATGTGTGCTCTTATGATTGCACAGGCGTGGGATTTCATATCCTCTATATACACCGAAGTAGTATATAGGCGATAGGTTAAAAAAGATTTCGAAATCACCTAACAGGAGGCTTAAATAATGAAAATATATTCTGATTCTGTTAAAAAACAGGCACTGTCAGTAATTAAAAGATGCTTTTGTTTAGCACTTTGCCTGTTGTTAACAGTCGGATTATTTGCCGGTTGCGAAAAGGGCGAAGTAGTTTCTGCCTATCAGTATGATGCCAGCAAGGGTTCGCTTTCGAGCTGTCATCTCGCTAAGACCGACAAATACTTACTCAGTTGGAATGACAATGCTAAAGCCGTTTTATTAACCGATAACCAAAGCGGCAAGGTTTGGTCCACAATAGGATATGAGGCATATCTTGCCGGAGAGAGTAATGACAACTTAGATTCTTCCTTGTCAATTACTGTTTCGAATACTACTACACTTAAGCAGGATATTTACACAAGTGCTAGTATTTCCCGTACGGGCGGTGATATTGTTGCCGAAAAGATAAAAGCAGGTGTAAAGGTTACATATTATTTCGATAATATAAAAATTGCAATTCCCGTTGAATACACCTTGAGAAAGAGTGGCATTCAGATTTCAGTTGATTCCACACAGATTTTGGAAGACGGTACAGATTATGAATTGCTATCTGCAAGTGTAGCACCTTTCTTTTGCGCTGCTGATAATACTGTAGATGACTCATACCTCTTTGTTCCCTCGGGTGCAGGCGCGCTTATGTCTGTCAAGAACGAAGCCGAGGGAGAGCGCTCTTGGTCGGGCGAGGTATATGACCGCGACTACGCTGCATTAATTGAAAGTAATTACAATATAAAGGCACCCGTAAGACTTCCTGTCTTCGGTGTTAAGGAAGGCGCTAATGCTCTCTTTGCGATTGTTGAGGAAGGCTCAGAGTCGGTTATAATATCTGCTCAGGCAGGTAACGAGCGTGTGGGTTATTCAGGTGTTTATCCAACCCTTAAATTCCGCAGTGAAGACATTTATTACTTTAGATCTCACGCAACAGGACATATGAATATAAACTATGTCGCTGAGGAAATTTGTGATACAAAATTCGTTATTGGCTACTATCCTCTTATTAATGAGGAAGCTAATTACAACTCAATGGCTAAGCTTTATCAGAGTTATTTATTAAACAAGGGTGAGCTTGAAAAGTCTTCGGAGATTGCAAATCCCTATTCACTTACCTTCCAGGGCGGCACAATGATTTCACAGTCTGTTTTGGGTGTTCCATCACAGAAGCTTGTTGCTTTAACCACCTTCAAGGATGTTAAAGAGATACTTGAAGATATCACAAAAGAGATTGGCACTTCGCCTGTTGTAAGACTCAATAATTTCGGCGAAAACGGATTTACTCCTGCCACAGTGGGCGGCGGAAGCGGTTTTGCCAAGGCTTACGGCAGTGATAAGGATGCTAAAACTTTGGCTGAATATTGCAAAGACTCATCAACAAATCTTTTCCTTGATTTTGATATAGTCAGGTATAATTCTTCGGGTAACGGATTCTCCCTAAGCGGCGATGTTGCTAAAAATGCAATGGGTACAGATGCTGTGCAGAGCTTCCAGACACCGCAAATGCTACTTGATGAGGTAAGCGGTTACAATGTTTTAGGCAGAGCATCTCTTGGAAAAGCACTTGATAAAGCAGTGAAGAAAGCCGAGAAATACGGTTTTGAGGGCATCGGCCTTTCAACACTCACAAAAATGGCTTATTCCGACCATAACGAAAAGCAGTATTTTGCAAGAGGTAATATGGGTGAGGATGTTGCTGCTTTAATCAAAAAAGCAAAGGAAAGCAAGCACCCAGTTGCCGCTTCAAACGCTAATGCTTACGCTGCAGGTGTTGCAGATGTGATATTTGATTTAGATGTAACCAACGGCAACGAAATTGCTTTCAGCGCAATGGTACCTTTCTATCAGATGGTATATGCAGGCTATAAGCCAATGTATATTTCGGCACTTAATATGGCTGATAATTATGAGGAGCAGTTGATGTTAGCCGCATCTACAGGTATGGGTATCGACTTCAGCATTATTGATGAGTTTATAGTTAACAGCAATGACCTTCGTTTACACGGTTTTTATTCCTGTGTTTATGACGATAATAAGTCACTAATATCCGAAATCCTAAAGGATAAGGAATATATTGATTATTTCAATTCGGTTAAGGGAGCACAAATCGAAAGCTATACGCTTGTGTCAAATGATGTTAGTGCTACAGCATTCTCAAACGGTGTCACTGTTTATGCAAACCATTCAGCATACGAAGCTCAAAGCCCTGTAGGTACACTTAAGGGTTATGAATATAAAATAGCAACAGGAGGGGAAAACGCTAATGCCGAGTAAGAAAATTAAAAAAGCAAGCTACGAAGCAAAACGCGCACGCGCTGGATATATGTTTGTAGCACATTGGATAGTCGGCTTAATTGTTTTCTTCGCCTATCCGTTAATAAGCTCCATTTTGTATTCTTTCAATAACGTTACAGTTGATGTTGGTCAAATCAAAACCGAATTTGTTGGCTTTGAATTTTTTAAAAAAATATTAGTGGAAGATCCCGACTATGTAAACAATGTGCGCGACTCTTTTTTGGAGCTTTTATATGCGCTTCCTATTATTATTTCACTAAGCCTCATACTAGCTGTTTTGCTTAACACAAAATTCGTAGGCAGAACGGTTATCCGCGCGGTATTCTTCTTACCTGTTATCATTTCGTCATCTGTTGTAATCTCAGTTATGGCGAGCGATTCGGTTGGTATGCCGATATTCTCAACAGGTGCTGAGGGTTCGGGTATGATTGACTATGAAACCATTATAGGCAGTCTTGATATTCCACAGTTTATTTTGCCGTTTATCACGTTCCTTATGAGTTCAACAATGAACCTTGTGTGGAACTGCGGTGTGCAAACAATTCTTTTCCTTGCAGGCTTGCAGTCGATTCCCGATTCTCTTTATGAGGTTTCAAAAATCGAAGGTGCAAACAAGTGGGAGGAATTCTGGCTTATCACAGTGCCAAGCCTTCGCCATATTATATCCCTTGTAATGATATATACAATGATTGAACTGTTCACGGATATTGATAACAAAATTATCAGTAAGGCATCAACCCTTATTAATTCCCAGCAGTTCGGTGAAAGCTCAGCTATGCTGTGGTTTTACTTTATGATTGTTATTATAGTTATTCTTGCGGTTTATATGCTCTATCAGAAGCTTTGTGTTAAACGTTGGGAATAA
>CAYQFD010000033.1:0-9218 GCA_964416795.1 uncultured Ruminococcus sp.
ATAGGGATTAAAATATGCGTTATAGCATCAAATTATACCCGTTAAGGTATAAAAACACTTAAAAATTAAACAATACTTCGGCTAAAATGAGAAAATTTCTGATATCTGCCGAGGTTTTTCAGGTGTTGAAATTTAATAAATATCCTATTTTTATGTCAAAAAAGCAACATTGGGTGATATAATTAATTTGACAATAAAAATCACCATATCTAAATTAAGAAAGGATAGCATAAAGCATGAATAAAAAGAAGGAAATTCGCGAATGCGACAAACTAATAAACAAATTTATATTGCGAGCCAGAAAGTTCATTGAATATGGTTGCTTTCAGTATGGAAAATATAGCTACGCTATAGCAAACGAACCTGACGCATCATTTATAAGCGATTTTCAATATTTTGTATTTACAAAGAGTACCAAGTCATTTGAATCAATTAGAGCATTATTGAAATTAGGTCATAAGAAAGCAAGTGCAATGGCAATAGGAACTGCCTTGGCATAAAAGAGAAAACTCCTTGAAGGATAAAACCTTCAAGGAGTCCTTGACGGCATAAGGAGATACGGTGCGCTCTCGGTTTGTGCCGACCGCTCCGAGCGGTAAACGGCAAAACCTTCGTGCTCCCGACTTCACAGTTTCAAAATGCTATCGCGCATTTTGAACTGCTTCGACGAACTACGTTCGCATCTCACGCCACCACAAAAAATTCAGGAACCACACCAAAGGTATGATTCCTGAATTTTGGCGGAGACGGCGAGATTCGAACTCGCGGGGGATTGCTCCCTAACTGATTTCGAGTCAGCCCCGTTATGACCACTTCGATACGTCTCCGTATATTTAATGAACTTAATCATTATATTAAATTTATACAATATTGTCAAGGGTTAAAATCAAGAAATAGAAACGCAGACCAAAAACCCGCTTTTTTGTAATTTCGGTTGACTTAGAAGTTAAAATTTGTTATACTACTGTTGGTATTATTTATAGCAAGTACGTAAGGGCTTTTGTCTGAGTTGTTACAGCTTGTACCCCGTATAGATAAGTATGATTCTTATATAATTCCTCTAATATGCGGATTTTCGATTTGGTTCCTACGGAACGGATGGAGTGCTTAATTGATGAGGCTGACCTTATCATTACGCACGGCGGAGTAGGCTCTGTTATAAGCAGTGTTAAAATGTGGAAAAAGGAGATTGCAAGTCCGTGTCTTGCTAAGTACGGCGAGCATACTAATGACCATCAGCTTCAGATAATCATCTTTTTTGGATAACAAATTAATGATTATTGCATAAAATTGTTTTAAAGTACAGGAAGTGATTTTTTGAAAAACAGAAACGAGCAATTTAAAAAAACCCTGCGTTTCTCTTTTTTGGTTGGTACAGTTATTTTGGAAATATTGGTTTTCTCATATATTTGGCTTAGTAAATATAACAGTCATATAGTTTATCCCTTTGCTGATAGAGGAAACTGGTTTATATATATGCTATATTCCTTATTATTGGCGATATTTTTCCATTCCTTTGACGGATTTAAATACGGCACCTACAGAATGAGTAATATTATAACAGCACAGATTTTGTCGACTGCCGGTACATTGTTTATTATGTACCTGATTATAGTATTGCTCTCAGCAGGGTTCGTAACGCCTGTGCCATTACTGGTGGCTTTAGTTGCGGATGCTTTTGGTATTATTTTAATCACTATTATAGGTGATAGAACAATAAAGAGAGTTTTTCCCGCCAAGAAAACTATAGTTATTTATGGCGAATATTCACCTGATGTTTTTATGCATAAGGTAGCGATGCGAAGCGATAAGTTTGATGTTAAACAAATCGTTAATGTTGATATCGGTTTTAAAGAGCTTGAAAAGATTATAATGCAAGCTGAGAGTGTTATTATTTATGACGTTCATTCTGAAAAGAGGAATAAAATTCTTAAAATCTGCTTCGAAAATGATATCAGAGCATATACCACAACAAAGGTTTCCGATATACTTGTAAGAGGTGCGGAAAGACTCCATATTTTCGACACTCCGCTTTTACTTTACCGCAATATCGGTCTTAACTTTGAACAGCGTTTTCTTAAGCGTAGTATGGACATCATAATTTCGCTTATTATGTTGGTTATTACTTCACCGCTTTTGCTTTTATCTGCAATCGCAATCAAGTTCTATGACGGTGGACCTGTATTCTTCCGTCAGGCAAGAGGAACTATCGGCGGAAAGATTTTCTACATTCATAAGTTCAGAAGTATGATAGTGGACGCTGAGAAGGACGGTGCGCCTCATCCTGCTGAAGAACGTGACCCGCGAATTACACCTGTTGGCAGATTTCTTAGGGCTACAAGGCTTGATGAACTGCCTCAGCTTATAGACATACTTGTAGGTAATATGAGTCTTGTGGGTCCAAGACCTGAAAGAATCGAGCACATTAAGCAGTATAGCGAGGAAATACCCGAGTTCCAATATCGTTTGAAGGTGAGAGGCGGTCTTACTGGCTATGCTCAGCTTTACGGCAAGTACAATACAACGCCCTACGACAAGCTTCAGTTAGACCTTATGTATATTCAGAATTATTCAATATTCCTTGATATAAGACTAATTTTAATGACCGTTAAAATAATGTTTATGAAGGAAAGCACAGAGGGCTTTACTAAGGAAAACAGTCAGAAGATAACAGATAAGAGTCACGAAGAATAGACAAAACCCCGACAGTTTAACTGTCGGGGTTTAAAGTTTAATAGATTTAAATTGAGGTTTTTTCAGTTTCTATAACAGAAGAAATAATATTATAACCGAATTTTGAACTTTCGTTTTTTACGAAAAGTGTAGTACATTCTTCTGTAATTTCATCGCTGTCATGCGCGGAGATTGTAACCTTTGTTTTTACTGTATAGCTACCGTCTTCATTCTCACTAACAGAGATTATTTTGTGCTTAAATACTGAATATCCGCGTGGGATTATATAAACAAAGCCTTCCTTTTGGTCGAAATCCTTGTTAATTAAGGAATAATCTATATTTTCGACGCCATACATATTGAAAATATAATTTGAAACGTAATCCTGTTTGATGTAAGCGTCATCTTCGCTGTCCCGAAGGTTTAGTAAAGCTAAAATTGAGTTGTTTACGATGTCTTCTTCAAAGAAGATGGCGTCGTTATAAACAAAGCTGTGATTAAGCATATTAAGGAATCGCGCCTCTAAAACCTTTGCTTTATCAACAGTGATATTTTGTTGTTGCGGGTTTTGTGCCGAAACCGTTTGTTTTTGAGGGAGCAGGTTAAATGCAAGTGTTAAAGCTATAAGCAAAAGGGAAACAGAATGAATTATTTTTCTTTTCATTTAAACAACCTCCTTCAAATTTATATTAACATTATACACTTAAAATTTTAAAAATAGCAGAAACAATTTTATTACAAATAGTATCAGAAATGTAACCTTTAAAGAAAATAAAATCTTAAATATTACATTTTTGTAATAAGTTGTGTCGAAATGTGAAATATTAATTTATTTATCTATCGTTTAGAAAAAATAAATAATTTTTGTATAATTTTTTCAAAAAAATTGGTTGTAATCGCTAATACGATATGATATAATAAGTCGCATAAGAGATTAGCGTTAATTTGGTGCTAATCGGAAGGAGTGTATCATTTTGAAACAGTTTAGCGGAAAATTCATTAAAAACATTGCATTATTAGGCCACGGTAGTTCAGGTAAGACTACCCTTGCCGATGCTATTCTATATTATGCAGGAGCAACCGACAGAATCGGTAAAACAGGCGATAGCACGACTGTTATGGACTTTGACCCCGAAGAAAAGAAACGCAAGGTATCTGTTTCTACATCGGTTTATGCTTTGGAAGTAGGGGAGTATAAGCTCAATATTATTGACACCCCAGGACTTTTTGATTTTGCAGGCGGAATTTGTGAGGGTCTTGCTGCAGCAGACAGTGCACTTATCGCAATTTCGGGTAAATCAGGTCTTACAGTGGGTGCTAAGCAGGCTTTTGAAAAGGCACGCAAGCTTGGAAAAAGTGTAGCCTTCTTTGTTGGTAAGCTTGATTCTTCACACGCACATTTCTACCGTGTGCTTTCGGCACTTGCGGGTAATTACGGTGCAGTTATTTGTCCTGTTGTAGTTCCATTTATAGAGGGTGACGAGGTTAAGTCATACATAAATCTTATCGAAAACAAAGCCTATTCCTGCAACGGTCTTGAGCTTAAAGAAATGCGTATGCCTGTAAGCACTGAGCTTGACGATATGCGCAGTATGCTGCTTGAGGCTATTGCTTCTGCAGATGAGGAGCTTATGGAAAAATATTTCTCGGGCGAGGAGTTCACACCCGAGGAAATTATTTCAGGACTTGCAACAGGCGTTAAAAGCGGTGAAATTTGTCCTGTATTCTGCGGTATCCAGCAGACAGGCGACGCCGTGCCGATGATGGTTGATGCACTGCTCCAAATAATGCCCTCTGTTGAAGACGGTAAATATATAACTGCAGACGGCGACGAAGCAAAATTTGATGCTGTTGGTGAGGTTGCTATTAACGTATTTAAGACTATTGCAGACCCGTTTGTTGGTAAGCTTTCGTATTTCAGAGTGCTTTCGGGCGCGGTATCTAACGATATTAAGCTTATAAACTCACGCACAGGCACTGAAGAACGTCTTTCAAAGGTTATGTGGCTCAAAGGTGCTAAACAAGAGGATGCAGATAAGATTATCGCAGGCGATATCGGTGCAGTTGCAAAGCTTGGCAACGTTTTGACCGGTGATACGCTCTCTGCAAAGGGTAATATTAAGGCCGCAGATATTGAGTTCCCAAGACCTACACTTTCGGTTGCAGTTTATCCTAAGGCTAAGGGCGACGAAGAAAAAATTACATCAGCCCTCACAAGACTTATGGAAGAGGACCGCACAATATCTGTTTATATGAATAATGAAACCCACGAGCAGATTCTTGAGGCTTTGGGAGAACAGCATATTGATGTAATCGTGTCACGCTTAAAATCTAAGTTTGGCGCAGAGGTTGAACTCAAAGCACCAAAGATTGCTTACAGAGAGACTATCCGTAAGGAAGTTAAGGTTCAGGGCAGACATAAGAAGCAGTCGGGAGGTCACGGACAGTTCGGTGATGTTTGGATTAGATTTGAACCCTGTGACAGTGAAGAACTCGTATTTCAGGATGAAGTATTCGGCGGTGCTGTTCCGAAGAATTTCTTCCCCGCAGTTGAAAAGGGACTTCGCGAATGTACTGCAAAGGGCGTACTCGCAGGCTATCCGTTGGTTGGCGTTAAGGCTACCTTGTTTGACGGTTCCTATCACCCTGTTGACTCTTCTGAAATGGCATTTAAAATGGCGGCAGCTGTAGCATATAAAGAGGGTATACCTCAAACTGCTCCCGTTTTGTTAGAGCCGATAGGCGCTCTCAAGGTATTAGTGCCTGATGAAATGCTCGGCGATGTTATTGGTGACATTAATAAGCGCCGCGGACGTATTATCGGTATGAATCCTGCTGAAAACAAGATGCAGGAAATAATCAGTGAGGTTCCGATGTCAGAAATGTCTGACTTCTCAACAGCTATGCGCTCGATTACACAGGGTATGGCAACCTTTACACTTAAAATTGAAAGATATGAGGAAGTACCCCAAAACATAGCGCAAAAGATTATAGAAGCTGCTAAACAGTAGGCTGACGAGGGTCGAACCCATTACGGTTTCGCTCGCCGCCTTTTATCGCCTTGCTTGTGTTTATTTTTGTAAGGCGACAGCCTTACTGCAAATTTCACACTTCACCTTTCGAAAAAAAGGTGGCTGAGAGAAACTCTTCGACCTGTCAAATAGATATTTTTTGAAGAGGTGAAGCCGAAGAACGCAGTAATACTGCCGTATTACAAGTGATAAGGCAAGAAAAGGCAAAAAATATTATTTGTCAGGCGTTATGAGTTCAACTCTCGTCAGCCTAAACTCAAAATAAAATCCTGAGGTTTAACCTCAGGATTTTTTATATAAAGAAATTTAATTGCCTGTGAAGTCATTATCAAAGGTTATAACACAGGTGAATGTGGGGTTTATATTTTTTGCCGCTTGCTCAATTTCTTCCCTCAATTTTGAGTTTGAAATACCGAGCTTTGAGGGAACCACCACGTCGAAAATAAGATTTGTTTTATTAGCACTGACAGGTGTCATACGAAAATCGTGAAGGCTAAGGCTTTGGTCGATACATCTCAGTGCAACAGACATATCCTCGCGAACTTTAGTCACGTTTTCGTCATCGGTATCAATCGGGTCCATATGTATTACAACCGATACATCTAGCTGCTCATAAAGCAGTTTTTCACACAAATCTATCTGCTCATGACATTTTACAGTATCAATATTCTGCGGTACTTCAACGTGTACCGAAGCAAACTGACGTCCCGGCCCGTAGTTATGCACGATAAGATCGTGAATACCAACAAAATCGCCAAAAGAAAGAATGGTGTTTTCAATATCGGTTATCAGCTGCTTTTCAGGAGGCATACCTAAAATTTGGTTTATGGTTTCTTTAGCAGAAGAAATGCCCGAATAAAGAATAAAGAGTGAAACCAAAATGCCCATAACAGCATCAAGATTAAAAGTAATATCTGCAAACATTGAAATTGCTACAGAGACTAAAATAACAAATGTAGTAATACAGTCGTTAAATGAATCCTTAGCGGTAGCAATTAGAGCCTCTGAATCGATTTTCTTACCTATTTTACGGTTAAACAGATAAAGCCAGAATTTAACAATAATAGAAACAATAAGAATTATAATTGCAGTCAGTGAATAAACAGGCGATTTTTCGCCCGATATTAAACTGCTGACAGATGATTTCAAAAGCTCGAAGCCCACAAGTAATATAAGGACAGCCACAATAAAGGCAGACATATATTCCATTCTGCCGTGACCGAATGGATGGTCGCTGTCTGCAGGCTTGCCCGCAAGCTTAAAGCCTATCATTGTAATGACCGAGGACCCCATATCCGAAAGGTTATTAAGACCGTCTGCTATAATGGAAATACTGCCCGAAAGCAGTCCTACAGCAATTTTAATAAAGCAGAGAATAAGATTGCAGATTATTCCAACAAAGCTGCCGAGTGTACCGTAAGACTGTCTTACTTTTGGGTTTTTAACATCCTGCGGATTTTTGATAAAAAGTTTCACAAGAAGGGAAGTCATTACAGCTTTGCTCCCTTAGTACCCTTAGTTCCGAATGAAACACCCGAAAGGATATTTGTTTCAATAGTATATGTGATGTTTTCACGGTTACGCTGTCTTCTGAAAGCTAAATCAATAAGCCTTGTTATAAGCTCCTTGTAGGGCACGCCTGTAGCCTCCCAAAGATAAAAGGCAAGCGAGCCTGGGATTGTGTTAATTTCGTTAGCATAAACCTTATCGGTTTCGGTATCAATAATGAAGTCTATTCTTACAACACCGTTAGCACCGAGTGCTTTGAAGATTTTGCAGGCAAGACTTCTTATTTCGTCTGATTTCTCGGGGGATATATCCGCAGGGATTTTTCTGCCCAAGGATGCCATACCCTTACTCTGTCCGCCGTTTTTGGAATTTGACATATATTTATCCTCATAGGATAAAATTTGGTCGTTCATAAATGGCTCTTCACAAACGCTTGCTTCGCAACTGTCAGCGTCGCCCACAACAGAGCAGTTGATTTCTCTGATGGCAGTTACAGCGTGCTCAACTAAAATTCGGTCTGTAAAAGAAAATGCGAGCGTTACGGCATCGTCAAGTTCTTCTTTTGAATTCACCTTGGTAATACCTACGCTTGAGCCTAAATTTACAGGCTTTACAATAAGAGGCAGACCGATAGTAGTTAAAATTTCTTGTGTAACTTCTTCTCGCCGAGCCATATATTCACGTGCTCTTATTGTAATACAATCGAGTACAGGAAGCTTTGCAGTTTTAAGAACATCCTTGAAAACCGCCTTATCCATACCTACAGCCGAGGAAATGATATCACAGCCGACATAGGGCAAATCGAGGAACTCAAAAAAGCCCTGAATCGTACCGTCCTCACAGTTAGTACCGTGAACAACAGGGAAAGCAACATCAATGGCAATACCTTTTTTAGAAAAAAGTCCGCTTGTTTCATATTTCATTAAAACCTTGCCGTTTTCTCTGGCAAAATTCACTTTTTTTGCTGTTTTTAAAAGCTCGGGCAAATTTTTGTAATTCTCAATTTCAAAAAGGTTATCGCCTGTGTACATTTCACCGCTTTTTGTGACATATACAGGGGTAACATCATACTTTTCGCGGTCGATAGAGCGCATAGCCTGAACTGCAGAAATAATAGAAACCTCGTGTTCAACTGAACGGCATCCGTAAAACACAGCAACGTTTGTTTTCATAGTTATCACCTTAGTTTAAATAGTTATCGGGTAAATCGTTTTCAATAAGCACGGCAGTTTTACTGTCAGCAAAGCGGGAATAAATTTCTGTAGCTTCCAAAAAACTGCTTGCTACAAACAAATTCTGCTTATCAAAATCGGTAGAGTTAACCGCATCCACCATAGGCTTTGAACGGTTCTTTCCCACAAAAATTATTATATCACATATCCTTGCACATTCAAGACCTAATGCATAATTGCAGTCATATTCTTTATCGCCTAGCTCTATAAGTCCTGGGGTTATTATTACCTTTTTTATACCGTCAAACGACCCTAAAACGCGCACAGCTTCGATAGAACCCTCAGGATTAGCGTTATATGCATCGTCAATCATAACAGAGCCGTTAAGATACGGCTTCATCTCGAGTCTGTGCTCGGTTGGTTTAAGGCTTGCAACGGCATATTTAATATCGTCAGCACTGACGCCTAATTTATAAGCAAGTGCTACAGCACCTGTTATATTAATTATACTGTGAAGACCTAAAAGCTTAGAATTAAGGGAAATTTTTTCTTCACCTAAGCTCACAGTAAAGCTCGAGCCGTTTCTGCCGTAAGAGATATCCTCTATACTGTAATCGAAGCTACTGTCTGTTCCGTAAACACAGTAATCATTTTGGTTTATCCGATTTTTAATTTCTTTACTGTCGCCGTTAACGAAGATATCACCGCCCATTTTAGAAACTGCATCTGCTAACTCAAATTTTGTGTTAAAAACATTGTCAACAGTTTTAAAGGTTTCAAGATGCTGTGCTCCGACAGAGGTTATCATTGCAAGCTGTGGGTTTACAATATC
>CAYQFD010000033.1:9318-11068 GCA_964416795.1 uncultured Ruminococcus sp.
ATAAGCGCGGTAAGGGGTGATATGAACGATAGCATCAGCAGGATTTCAACTGAAATTTTTGCTGTTATAGCACTGCCTGATAAAACAAACAGTAATATGAGAATTGCAAAAATAATAGCCGAAGCTGAATATAATCTTTTAATTCTGCCTGTGAATACAAGCTTTTTAATTGATTTTTTCTGTAGCTTTTTAGCATTTACTGCCGAGCAAACTAAAGATAATCCTAAAAACAGAGTCTGTATTAAATATAACTTTAACAAAAGCAGTGCAGATGAAATGCAGAAGGCGAAAACTGAAATATAGGAAAAATTATCCTTTACCCAAGAAATATAGCGGGAAGGAAAGTAGGAATTTTGCTGTAGCATCTGAAGCTGGCGGGTAAGTGAAAAAATTCCGCTAAGAGCGCCTAAAAAAGCAGTCAAAATTAAATAATAATTCATTATATCACCTTATTTGATGAAACTATTTAATATAGCTATTGTTCTTGCCTGTTGTTCGAAGAAGGCAAAGTGTCCCGCGTTTTCAAATACACAAAGCCCTGAATCTTTTATAAGACCCTCAATAATTTTAGCATCGCTTAAAGGGGTTGCTGTATCCTTATCACCCCATATTAAAAGGGTGGGGCAGGTGATATTAGGAATAATATCGCGAAGGTCGGTATTAACTAATGAAACTAAGGTTTCTCTAAGCACCTGCGGTGCGGCATTATAGTCTGCTGAGCCAAAGTGGTTTCTTGCCTTTTCCAATAGATTACCGCTGTAATTTTTAATAACGGGTAAAGTGAGAGCTCTTTTTATGGCTTTAAAGCTTTTTGCCCTAAGCTTTTGTTTTACACTCTTTTTTGGGATAAGACCTGCTGAATCCAGTAATACAATTTTAGGGGGATTAAGCATTTTTTCTGCCGCCATTTTGAGAATTACCCTGCCGCCGTGCGAGTGACCGATTAAAATAGGGTTTTCAAGCTTTACGGCCTTAATAAATTTAAGCACAAAATCACAGTAATCCTCAAGTTTCCAAGGCTTAGTCATAATATCGCTTCCTGCACAGCCCGGAAAATTAACCGCAACCACGCGGCAACGGTCACACAAATTAGCCATAATTCCTTTATAAAACTCAAATGAAGAGCCCCAACCGTGAAGCATCAAAACAGGGATCCCATCGCCCTGTTCGGTGTATTCAATATTTAGTCCGTCAATGTCAATATACATAACTTCTCCTAAATCAGTTCGATTATTGCGGCAAGATTTCCGCGTTTTCCACCTGTTGCTCTGTGAGAATGCAGGTCTTCACAGTTACAGTTGGTGCAGATATCCGAGCAGTCTATATTAGTGGGTAAAATTCCTGAATTGATTAAAATTTGTCTGTTAGCCTCAACCAAGTCTAACATATATTTGCCGTTTGATTTTTCTGTCAAGATTTCTTTTAAATCAAGAAAAGGTATTTTAGAAAATTCCTCATAAACAGGACCATCTACCTCATAGCAGCATTTGTTTATACAAGGTCCTATACCTACTATTATATCCTTAGGATTACAGTCAAAGTCTTTTACCATTTTTTCAACCGTTACTTTGCCAATCAGCTTTACAGTTCCCCGCCAACCTGCATGGGAAGTGGCAATTACCCTTTTTACAGGGTCGCAAAAAAGCAGGGGAGTGCAGTCGGCATATTGGGTTACAAGCGCAACGCCCGATTCATTGGTGATAAGACCGTCAACATCGCAAAAGGAAGGCTTTGTAATTCCTGTTCCACA
>CAYQFD010000034.1:0-10906 GCA_964416795.1 uncultured Ruminococcus sp.
CTGTGGCTTTTTAGACCATATGCTGACACTTCTTGCCCGTCATGCAAGATTTGATTTAGAGGTCGTTTGCAAGGGTGACACAGAGGTTGACTATCACCACACAGTTGAAGATATCGGTATTGCCTTGGGTGACGCGTTAAACCAAGCTCTCGGCGATAAAAAGGGTATCACGCGTTACGGAAGCTTTATTCTTCCTATGGACGAAAGCTTAATTCTTTCTGCGGTTGATATTTCGGGCAGAAGTTATCTTGCTTACAACCTTGAAATACCGTCATACCGTGTAGGCGATTTTGATACCGAGCTTACCGAAGAATTTTTTTGGGCCTTTGTTCGCCATGCTGATATAACACTTCATATTAAACACCTTGAAGGCACTAATTCGCACCACATTATTGAGGGTGCTTTTAAATCAGTAGCACGCAGTCTTAAGGCGGCGGTTGCCATTGATAAGGACTATAAGGACGAAATCCCCTCTACAAAAGGAGTACTTTAATGATAGCAATTATAGATTACGGCGTGGGAAATCTTTTTTCCCTTGCCTCATCTTTTAAGGCAATAGGCTATGAAACTGTTGTAACAGGCGATGCCGATGTTATTAGAAAAGCCGATAAACTGATTCTCCCAGGTGTTGGCGCATTCGGTGATGCTGTAAGAAAACTTCGCGATTCAGGGCTTGACAAGGTAGTTATTAATGAAGCAAACAAGGGTAAATATCTTTTAGGAATTTGCCTTGGAATGCAGATGCTTTTCGATAAAAGCTTTGAATACGGCGAACACGAGGGATTAGGTCTTATAAAGGGTAATGTTATTCCAATGGAAAACACTATCCCTAAAAACCTTAAAATCCCGCACATTGGTTGGAATGCTCTGCATTTTGAAAATAAAAGTCCCCTATTTAAGTACATAAATGACGGTGACTGTGTTTACTTTGTTCATTCTTATTATGCCGAAAATTGTGAGCCTTCACTTATTGCGACTGCTGAATACGGAAAAGAACTGACCGCCGCCGTCCAAAACAAGAATGTTTTCGGTTGCCAATTCCACCCCGAAAAAAGTGGCAAGGTAGGACTCAATATTTTAAAAGCCTTTTGTGAAATGGAGTAAAAAATGAAGCTTTTCCCTGCAATAGATTTATACGGCGGTAAAGCCGTTCGCCTATATAAAGGCGATTATAACAATATGACCGTTTACAGCGAGAATCCCATAGAAATCGCGCGCGACTTTGAAAATAAGGGTGCAAAATATATTCACCTTGTTGATTTAGAGGGCGCTAAGGACGGTACTACACCCAATATTGAAATTGTGAAACAAATAGTAAACGAAACCTCGCTCTTCACTGAAATTGGCGGCGGTATCCGAGACATAAAAACTGTTGAAGCCTACTTAAATAGCGGTATTAATCGTGTGATTTTAGGCACAGCCGCAGTAACCAACCCCGAATTTCTGAAGGAAGCCATAGTCAAATACGGTGAAAAAATCGCCGTTGGCGTTGATATTAAGGACGGTTTTGTTGCGATTAAGGGTTGGTTAGAAAAGAGTGAGTACACCTGCTTTGAGTTTTGCGAAAAAATGCAAACGATTGGTGTTAAAACCCTTATCTGCACCGATATTTCAAAGGACGGTGCAATGAAAGGTACTAACCGCGAGCTTTACAAAGAGCTGTCGACAAGATTTTCTATTGATATCACAGCCTCAGGCGGAGTTTCTACTATAGACGATATAAAAGCACTGCGAAAGCTCGACCTTTACGGTGCAATTATAGGTAAAGCCTATTACATAGGTGCTATAGACTTAAAAGAGGCATTGGAGGCGGCAAAATGATAACAAAAAGAATTATCCCCTGCCTTGATGTTAAAAACGGCAGAGTTGTAAAAGGCGTTAACTTCGAGAACCTAAACGATGTTTCTTCCCCCATAGAGCTCGGTAAATACTACAGTGACTGCGGTGCAGACGAGCTTGTTTTTTATGATATCACCGCTTCATCAGACGGCAGAAAGCTTTTTACCGACATTTTAAAAGAAGTTGCGCAAAATATCTTTATTCCGCTTACTGTTGGCGGCGGCATCAACACAATAGATGATTTTGACCGCGTGCTTAAATGCGGAGCGGACAAGGTAAGTGTTAATTCGGGCGCCATCAAAAATCCCGATTTGATCCGTGAAGCCGCATTGAAATACGGCGACCAATGTGTTGTTATTTCTTGCGACATCAAGCGTGTAGACGGGCAGTTCCGCGTGTTTGCCAAGGGCGGACGAGAGGATACAGGAATGGAAGCAATTTCTTGGATTAAGAAATGTGTAGATTTGGGTGCGGGCGAAGTGGTTGTAAATTCCATTGATACCGACGGTGTAAAAAACGGCTTTGACATAGAGATGCTAAAAGCTGTGTGTGATGCTGTTAATGTGCCTGTTATTGCATCGGGCGGGGCAGGCTGTAAAGAAGATTTTGTAACCCTTTTTAAAGAAATTCCCGATATCGATGCAGGTCTTGCCGCTTCTATATTCCATTTCGGCGAGGTAAGTATAAACGACCTTAAAGAAACCTTAAAACAAAATGATATTACTGTGAGGATTTAAAAATGATTAATATTAATGATTTAAAATTTGATGAAAAAGGTCTTATCCCTGCTATTGTAGTGGACAGTCTTTCTAAAAAGGTGCTTACCTTGGCTTATATGAATAAGGAAAGTCTTAAAATTTCACTCGAAAAAGGGCTTACCTGTTTTTACAGCCGTTCAAGAAACGAGCTGTGGCTTAAAGGAGAAACCAGCGGAAATTATCAGCATATTGTATCAATCACAGCCGACTGTGATTTGGACGCCTTGGTAGTATCGGTAGAAAAGGACGGTCCTGCCTGCCATAAGGGAACAGATTCCTGCTTTACTACACCCTTGCACATAACAGAGGGTAAATCCGACTTTTCAATGGAAGGACTTTATGAACTATTAGAAAGCCGTAAGGCTGACCTACCCGAAGGCTCTTACACAACATACCTTTTTGAGAAGGGTATCGATAAAATACTTAAAAAAATCGGCGAAGAGTCTACCGAAGTTATAATCGCTAGCAAAGCTAACGATAAAAAAGAAACTGTTTATGAAATTGCTGACCTTGCTTATCATATAATGGTAATGATGGTTGAAATGGGCATCTCGGTTGACGATGTGCGCAAGGAATTGGCATCCCGCCATATAATCGACCATAAAGTAAAACAGGAAAAGATGACCGGCGATAATAACAACTAATTTTCATACGCATAAATATATTTTTTTAAAAAAGTGTTGACAAATGTTCTGTACGGTGATATAATACTATAAAATTAAAAAAAGCTTTGACGAAGACGGTTTTGAAATCGTGTTTTTAGAGAGTCGGCGTTTGGTGCAAGCCGATAGCATTCTTTCAAAGTATAACCTATCACTTCCGAGCCGGTTAGCTGAAATTTTTAGTAGGCTTTCCCGTGATTGCTGCGTAAAGGCATAAGGGTTGTTGGACCCTGAGAGGCAGTTTAAACTGCAATTTGAGTGGTACCGCGGATGTATTTTCACATTCGTCTCAAAGAAATTTGAGGCGAATGTTTTTTTATTTTCAGTAATTTTTTATTTTAATAAGGAGGAATAATTATGGACACAAACAATTCTTTAATGCGACTTTCGGAAGTGGCTGCACGAATTAAGGAGTTACGCGACATTATGGATTGGACTGTAGCCGAAATGGCAGAAAAAACCGATGTTGACGAAGCACTCTACACTTCCTATGAAAGCGGAAATGTGGATATTCCCTTTAGTTTTATGCACAAATGTGCTTTAGAATTCGGTGTTGAGCTCACCGAGCTATTAGAAGGAAACACCGCAAAGCTTTCAAGTTACACAGTTACCCGCAAAGGCAAAGGTCAGGGTACTGCTAAGGAAGACGGTATTGATATTGCAAACCTAGCACCTAAATTCAAGGATAAATTGGCAGAGCCCTATTGGGTTAAATATGAATACTCTGCTTCTCAGCAAAATAAGCCAATAAAGCTTACTACCCACTCAGGACAGGAGTTTGATTTAGTTTTAAGCGGAAGACTTAAAGTGCAAATCGGTAATCACACCGAAATTCTCGACGAAGGTGACAGTATTTACTATAACTCCTCTACCCCACACGGTATGATTGCGGTAGACGGTAAAGACTGTGTTTTCTGCGCAGTTGTAATGTCGGGTGAGGAAACCGAAGAACCTGTTGTCCGCAAGAGCGTTATGTCGGCTAAGAAATCCGAAAAGCTTATTTGTGAAAAATTCGTAGAAACCTTTGAAGATGAAAACGGTGCTTTACAGGATATCAAATTTAAAAACACCGATACCTTTAATTTCGGCTTCGACATTGTTGATGAAATCGCCGATAAATATCCCGATAAGCTTGCAATGCTTCACCTCGATGTTAACAGAACAGAAAGAAGATTTACTTTTAAGGATATTAAGCACGCTTCAAATCAGGTTGCAAATTACTTCACCTCTTTAGGAATTAAAAAGGGCGACAAGGTAATGCTCGTTTTAAAGAGGCATTACCAGTTCTGGTTCTGTATGGTGGCGCTTCATAAACTCGGTGCTGTTGCAATCCCTGCAACCAACCAGCTAAAAGACCACGACTTTGAATACCGCTACAATTCGGCAGGTGTTTCGGCTATCGTTTGTACTGCTGACGGCGACACCGCAGAAATAGCAAAAAAAGCGGCAGAAAAATGCCCTCAGGTTAAAAATTTAATTATGGTTGGCGGCTGCCGTGACGGTTGGCACGATTTTGATAAAGAATATCCCCTCTTCACCCGTAAATATGTAAGAACAGAGGATACCTCAGCAGGAGATGATACCGCTCTTATGTTCTTCACTTCGGGTACTACGGGTAATCCTAAAATGGCAGCTCACAAGCACACATACGCTTTAGGCCATTTTGTAACTGCTAAATACTGGCATTGCTGCGAGCGTGACGGACTCCACCTTACAATTTCAGATACCGGTTGGGGTAAATCGCTTTGGGGCAAGCTTTACGGTCAGTGGCTGTGCGAGGGTGCAGTTTTCGTTTACGACTTTGACCGCTTTGACGAAAACGATATTTTGCCTATGTTCGCGAAATACAATATCACTACCTTCTGCGCTCCCCCTACAATGCTCAGAATGCTCATTCGCGGCGACCTTAAAAAGTTTGACCTTTCCTCCATCCATCATATGACAACTGCGGGCGAAGCACTTAATCCTGAAGTTTTCAAGCTGTTCAAGGATGCAACAGGGCTTGAAATTATGGAAGGCTTCGGTCAGACCGAAACAACCCTTGCTATCGCAAATCTTTACGGCACAACACCTAAGATTGGGGCTATGGGTAAGGCTTCTCCACAGTTTGATATTGATATCGTTGATGCTGACGGAAAATCGGTTGCCACAGGTGAAGTGGGAGAAATTGTTATTCACACCGAAACGCAAGTGCCTTGCGGACTTTTCAAGGAATACTACCGCGATACCGAGAAAACAACTGACGCTTGGCACGACGGACTTTATCACACAGGCGATACCGCTTGGAAGGATGAGGACGGTTATTTCTGGTATGTAGGAAGAGTTGATGATGTTATTAAATCATCAGGCTACAGAATTGGACCTTTCGAAATTGAAAGCGTTATTATGGAGCTTCCTTACGTTCTCGAATGCGGTGTTTCCGCCGCACCCGATGAAATCAGAGGTCAGGTTGTAAAAGCAAGTATAGTTCTCACCAAGGGTACTGAGCCTTCGGAGGAATTAAAGAAAGAGATTCAAAATTATGTTAAATCTCACACCGCGCCTTACAAATACCCCCGTGTAATTGTTTTCCGTGATGAATTACCTAAGACAATAAGCGGAAAAATCCAAAGAAATAAGCTATAAAATTATTGACAAAACCTAAATGTTGTGATATTATTGCTATATATAAAGGCTTTGACGAAGAGTGTGCAAAACATAGCACTTTTAGAGAGATGGCGGCAGGTGTAAGCTATCAGTTGCGGTTTTGCATTGTAACTTCTGAGCCGAGAGGAAGAAAGAACGTTTTGTTTTAGTAGAACCTCTCCGTGAGGCTTGCGTAAAGGCATAGGAATTGTTGGATTCCAAGAGTGGCAGTTTTTGACTGCAATTTGAGTGGTACCGCGGGTATATGATAAATCATTGCTCGTCTCAAAGTCATAACTTTGGGGCGAGCCTTTTGTTGTTAGCCCGAAATGGAGGAAAATATGCAACAGATTACAGGACTTGATTTTAAAATCAAAGAAATCGCAGGAAGAATTAAAGAGCTTCGAGAAATCGTTAATCTCACAACTGCCGAAATGGCGGCAAAAACCGCTGTCAGCGAACAGGAGTACATAGCCTGTGAAAACGGTGAAAGCGATTTAAACTTCGCCTTTATTTACAGATGCGCTAACGTATTCAATGTCGACGTTACCGATATTATTGAGGGCTACAGTCCTAAACTTAAATCCTACACCGTAACAAGACGCGGCAAAGGTCAAAGAATTGAAAAGGCTCACGGTATGACATATTATAACCTTGCTGCCGCTTTCAAAAACCGAATTGCCGAGCCACTTTATGTCAAGAGTGTTTACAGTGAAGAAGCACAGCACAAGGATATGGAGCTTACCACCCACTCGGGACAGGAGTGTGACCTTATAATTTCAGGTCACTTAAAGGTTCAGGTTGGCGAGCACAAGGTAGTGCTCGGGCCCGGGGACAGTATTTATTACGACTCCTCTACGCCTCACGGTATGATAGCCGTTAACGGTGAGGATTGCGAATTTTACGCTATCGTTCTAAATCCCACAGGCGAGCCTATACCTGAGCTTTCAGACCTCCCCCCTGTTTCAACGGAAAAAGCCGAGAAAAAGGTTAAAAAAGATACCAAGGAGCGTATTTATAATAAGTTCATTGATATTGAAGAAAACGAAAACGGTACGCCTATTTCCATCAAATTTAAAAATACAGAAAAATTCAACTTTGCATTTGATTTGGTTGACGGTCTGGAAGAACGCGAACCCGAAAAGCTTGCGATGATGCATATTTCACGCGACCATACTGAGCGTCGATTCACCTTTAAGGATATGAAAAAGGCATCTAACCAATGTGCAAACTATTTTAAATCTTTGGGCATTAAAAAGGGCGACCGCGTAATGCTCGTTTTAAAACGCCATTACCAGTTCTGGTTTGCAATTTTAGGTCTTAATAAATTAGGTGCTATTGCAATTCCTGCTACAAATCAGCTACAGGAGCACGATTTCGACTACCGCTTTAAATCAGCGGGTGTCAGCGCTATTATTTGCACAGCTGACGGTGATACTGCAAATCAGGTTGATATTGCGGCAAAAAACAATCCTCAGCTTATACACAAATTAATTGTTAACGGCAATCGTGACGGTTGGAGAAGCTTTGACGAGGAATACACTCTATATAGTACACGCTTTAACCGCACCGAAGCATCGCCTTGCGGCGAGGACCTTATGATGATGTACTTCACATCAGGTACTAGCGGTTATCCCAAAATCGCCACTCATAATTACAAGTATGCATTAGGTCATTTCCATACTGCAAAATATTGGCACAACGTTGATACCGAGGGTCTTCATTTCACAATTTCGGATACCGGTTGGGCAAAGGCTATGTGGGGCAAGCTCTACGGTCAGTGGCTAAGCGAGGGTGCTACCTTTGTTTATGACTTTGATCGCTTTGATGCGGCGGACATTTTACCAATGTTTGCAAAATACCAAATTACCACATTCTGTGCTCCACCCACAATGCTTCGTATGCTTGTAAAACAGGATATTTCTAAATACGATTTATCCTCTGTAAAACATATGACAACAGCTGGTGAAGCTCTAAACCCTGAGGTTTACCGACAGTTTGAAAAAATCACAGGCCTGCAAATTCTTGAAGGCTTCGGGCAGACCGAAAGTACAATGATAATCGGTAATATGTCAGGTGCTTCTCACAAAATCGGCTCAATGGGTAAGCCTGCTCCTATTTACGATGTTCACATTGTAGATGCTGACGGTAACGATGTTCCTGTAGGTGAAACGGGTGAAATAGTTATAAATATAGAAAACGGACTTCCCTGCGGTCTTGCTACCTGCTACTACGGTGACGAAAAGAAAACTGCTGAAACGTGGGACGGTAAATATTACCATACAGGCGACACTGCTTGGTGCGATGAAGACGGATTTTATTGGTATGTCGGCAGAATTGATGACGTTATCAAGTCCTCTGGCTATCGCATAGGACCGTTTGAAATTGAAAGCGTTATTATGGAATTGCCTTACGTTCTAGAGTGCGGTGTATCTGCCGCTCCCGATGAAGTTAGAGGTCAGGTTGTAAAAGCAAGCATTGTTCTTGTAAATGGCACCGAGCCCTCTGAAGAGCTCAAAAAGGAAATTCAGAATTACGTTAAGGAAAAAACCGCGCCTTACAAATATCCGAGAATTGTTAAGTTCAGAGAGTCATTACCTAAAACCACTAGCGGTAAAATTATAAGAAACAAGTTGTAGAAATTTATGGATTTTAAGAGAATTACTTTACTTTGCGGTCATTACGGCAGCGGAAAAACAAATGTTGCAATTAATATGGCATTTTTGATAAGAAAGTGCTATAATGATGTTGCTATTGCAGATTTGGACATTGTAAACCCCTATTTCCGCACAAAAGACAGCAAGGATGAATTAGAAAAAGGCGGTATAAAGCTTATATGCTCGGAATATGCAGGCACTAATGTCGATATCCCAGCGCTACCGCAGGATATGTATTCAATTACCGATAATAAGGATATACGTGCTGTAATTGATGTTGGCGGTGATGATAGAGGCGCTTTAGCTCTCGGACGAATTGCTCCGTCAATACTTGAAGAAAACGACTATGAGTGTTTACTTGTTATCAATAAATTCAGACCCTTAACACCCGATGCGGAATCTACTGTCGAGGTAATGCGTGAAATAGAAGCTGCAGGTAAAATCAAGTTTACAGGCATTGTAAATAACTCAAATCTAGGCGAAGAAACTACTGCAGAGGACGTACTTTCTTCTTGTTATTACGCAGAAGATGTTGCAAGACTTACAGGACTTCCTATAAAATGCACATCTGTTGCAAACAGGCTTTACAATGAGCTTAAAGGTAAAATAGAAAACCTGTTGCCTTTAACTCTTCAAACTAAAATCAAATAAAAAGGAGTGCTTTAAATGGCAAAATTAACCTTTAAAACCGATAAGTGCAAGGGTTGCGGACTTTGTGTTGACGCTTGCCCCAAAGGTGTTTTAGCACTATCGGCTGACAAAATCAACAAAAAAGGTCATCACCCTGTAGAAGCAGTAAATGAAGATGCCTGCATCGGCTGTGCTTTCTGCGCTACAATGTGTCCTGACTGTATAATTAAGGTAGAAAGGTAGATAGAAGATGGCAGATAAAGTTTTAATGAAAGGTAACGAAGCCATTGCAGAAGCCGCAATTAAAGCCGGCTGTATGCATTATTTCGGTTATCCTATCACCCCTCAGACAGAAATTGCCGCTTATATGGCAAAGAAAATGCCTAAAATCGGCGGTACATTCTTACAGGCAGAAAGCGAAATTGCGGCTATTAATATGGTTTACGGTGTCGCTTCCACAGGTCACAGAGTAATGACCTCTTCTTCAAGTCCAGGTGTATCCTTAAAGGGTGAAGGTTTATCATATCTCGCAGGTGCAGATTTGCCCTCACTTATAGTAAACGTTCAGCGCGGCGGTCCAGGTCTTGGCGGTATCCAACCCTCACAGTCCGATTATTTTCAGGCTACAAAGGCAGGCGGTCACGGTGACTTTAAAATGCTCGTGTTAGCACCCGCTTCTGTTCAGGAAATGGCTGACCTTACTGTTAAAGGTTTTGCTCTTGCTGACAAATACCGTATGACTGCTATGATTTTAGCGGACGGTACTATGGGACAAATGATGGAGCCTGTTTCTCTCGACTATGAAATTGAGGAAGCCCCCGCAAAGCCTTGGGCTACAACAGGAACAAAAATGGAAAGAGAACATAACATCGTAAATTCATTGTTCCTCTCTCCCGAAAAGCTCGAAGAAGAAAATTTCAAGCGTTATGAAAGATATAAGTACATAGAAGAAAATGAGGCTATGTATGAAGAATATATGATGGATGATGCTGAAATCTGTGTTTCCGCTTTTGGTATTGCGGCACGTGTTGCTAAAAATGCAATTAATGAGGCTAGAGAAAAGGGTATTAAGGTTGGTCTTATCCGTCCTATAACGCTTTGGCCCTTCCCCGTGGCTCCCTTCAAAAAAGCAGCAGATAAGGTAAAAGAGATTATCTCTGTTGAGCTTTCAATGGGACAGATGATTGAGGATATTAAGCTAGCAAGTGAATGTAAGGTTCCTGTAACACTCTGCAACCGTGTTGGTGGTATGATTCCGTCACCCGAACAGGTGTTAGAGGCTATTGAAAAAGCGAACGGAGGGCATAAATAATGGTAGTATTTGATAAACCGCATGCATTGGCAGATGTACCGCTTCACTACTGCCCAGGTTGTACTCACGGTATTGTTCACCGTCTTGTTGCCGAGGTCATTGATGAATTAGGTATTGAAGGCAGAACTATAGGTATTGCTCCTGTTGGCTGTTCTGTTATGGCTTACGATTATTTTAACTGTGATATGATTGAAGCCGCACACGGACGTGCACCCGCAGTAGCAACAGGTGTTAAACGCGCTGAAAAGGACTGCATCGTATTTACCTATCAGGGTGACGGCGACTTAGCATCAATCGGTATGGCAGAAACAGTTCATTCGGCTGCGAGAAATGAAAATATAACAGTAATCTTTATCAATAACGCAATCTACGGTATGACAGGCGGTCAGATGGCTCCTACATCACTTCCCGGTCAGGTTACAC
>CAYQFD010000035.1:0-10778 GCA_964416795.1 uncultured Ruminococcus sp.
TTATTGAAAGATTATCGATAACAATATTTGCACCCTTTGAGATTTTTAATGCAGAAGTGCCGAGGCAAATTTCGATATCATCATAAACTTCACCAGGGTTACCCTTATCACAATAGAGATAGACAGTTGTCAATGTGGGGTTGTGGAAAAAATCACCGTTCTTTTCTAACTGATTAATACCCTCAGTTTTTCTGACACCGATGCTTTCGCCATGGTTGAATACCACACTGCTGCAATCAGTATCGCCAAAAGTGGCATACCAAACATTCTTTTTGCGTGAAGGCTGCCATAATTCTTTACTGGCGTAGTTATAAGGTGAACCATAAAAGGCAGGCTTTTCACCCTCACCGTATGCCGAATATGTAATACCAGATTTAAGCACCATAAGAGAACCGAGCCTGAATACTGAGCCACGCTCAAATAAAATTACAGAACCAGGCTCGGGAATAAGTGTTGAAATGCTGCGCAAAGGTGTTTCCGGTGATAAACCATCATTGTTGTCACTTCCGTTTTTAGAAGAAACATAGTAGGTTTTTCCATCACCTGTAGGCGTGAAATTACTATTGGGTGTGTTGAGGATTTCCTCTCTACGACTCATAGTAAGAGCATCGGAAGCTCCTGTTTTCGGAGTTCCCGTATTAGCGTTAATGATATCTACATCACGCGGGAAAGGAACCTCTTCTGCAACCTCGCCTTCGGAAATTTTGACAGTGGTTTCCATTGAAAGCTCGCCACCCAATGTATCTAGCTTAGGGCTCGATGAGGCATCAGAATTTGAGGACTCATTGCTTGAAGTGTTTGAAGAAGTATCGCTATTTTCTTTATTGCCATTAACCGAAGAAGAATCTGAAGGACTGCTGCTTACAGATTTTTCACCGTTGTCGCAAGCCGTAATGCAAAGCATACTAAATACTAAAAGCATAACCAATAAACTGCGAAATATTTTTTGTGAAATAGAAGTCAATGTTTCCCCTCCTTTTCTCATTTTAGAATATCTACTTGGAAACCATAGTCCCGTAAGGACTATGGTTTCCTGCATATTTACTTTTATAACTCTAATTATTTACCAACGTTAGCGAGAACCTTGTTGTATTCGTCTGCACGTTGCTGTGAAAGGCCAGAGTAAGAGTTGAGAACAGTAGGAATCTGGTCGCCTGTTTTACCAGAATATTGCGAACTAATTCTCGAGATATCACCAATGAACTGCTCTATATTACTCGACCATCCAAGGCTTGCACTTCTCTGACTTGCGGGAAGATCTGTGAGGAAGTTATATACTTCTAATGCCTGATCGTCAGCAAAGAAGGTTTTTAAATCGTAACGGCTGGGATCTGTTACATAGAAAACATAATAGGGGAAGATTTCGGGGTTCTTAGCACCCTTAGGAATTGCATAAGCTTCGTCGCCCCAACCTACTACAGCATCTGAATTTTTACCGCTGGCTGTAGGCCACGGAACAGTACCTAAGGTTCCTGCACTCTTAAGATTTGTCGCATAGGCATTGAGACGTCTTGCAGTAACACCTGTACCGGCGAACATAAGAATATCACCGCGATCGAATTCATCAAGACCCCAACCAACTGAGAGGTTTTCCTTATTGGCAAGGTCAGCCGCACGCTGCATAACGGTAATTATGTTTTTATTATCAATATTTGGAACAAATTTATTTGTCGTAGCATTATATGAGATTTCGCCAGGTAAGTTATAAATGTTTGTGAGGTATTTATCTATTAAGTCGCAGCCTATAGCAACATTGCCAGATGCTTTCTTATAATCCCTCAATATTTTTTCGAAAGCATCAACAGTCCATTCGTCACTCTTCCAGAGCTTGTAAGGATCATCAAGATTGTACTTTGAAATAAGACTTCTGTTATAGAAGAGAATCTGAGGACCTGCCATAATTGATGAAGTTGTATTTGTAGCATAAACCTTACCGTTTACGGTGTGGTAGCTCATAAATTTCTGATCCCAAACTTCATTTCCGAAATCCTCGTATCCAGAAACAGAAATATCCTGCGAAAGTGTCCAAACATGAGGTATGGGCTGGTTTGTACGGATAATATCAGGGGATTTTTTTGTTGCAATAAGAGAAGTAAGCTTCTGAATATATGTAGAGTAATCTTCTCTTACCCATTTAACTGTAACACCTGTTGCCTTTGTGAAAGACTTAATAACATTTGCAAGACCGGGATATTCTTCCTGCGCATTCCAGTTGTAAACCTGAATTGTTGTACCGCTGAAATCGGGCATATTCTTGAGCATTTCTTTCCAATAGTTAGCATTTTGGGTACTGGAAGGTTTATTGGTAGTTACACTTGAGTCAGAGGTTGACTGAGATTGTGACGCCTGTGATGTTGTAACATCATCATCGATGTCTGTTACAGAGTCACCGAAGAAGTCATCATCCGAAACACCTGATACATCTTCAATTCCGTCATCGGCATCAGAGGATGTAGTCGGTGTGCTTTCAGTAGCTGCGTCTCCACAGCCTGCCACAGCAAACAACATAGCCAATGCCATTAGCAAAGCCAAAATTCTTTTTGTGATTTGTGTCATAATTTTTTCTCCTTTTATAATTTTTTATTGTTACCAAAATTATAGATATAAGTATGTATTACAATATATCTTTGTAACCGAATTAAAATTACATTATCCTACAATACCGCTTGTTGCTATACTTGCAACGAACTTACGCTGAATAATGCAGTAGAAAATAATGAGTGGCGCCAAGAATAATAAGCAAGCAGCCAATATTACAGCTTTTACGCCAACCTCAGCCTCAGTAGTGCCAAGACCGAAATACTCAATCAAGGCGTAGGAGTTACCTGATAGTAGTTCTGTGCTCATTACAGGCATATTTGAAGCATACATTTGAGATGTAAAGTATTCATTCCAATGCCATACAACTGTAAAGAGTAAAACTGTAATAGAAGCCGAGCCCGACGAAGGAACAACAATTCTAAGGAATGTTTTTATAGGACCTGCACCATCTATCCAAGCGGCTTCCTCTAATTCTTTAGGAAGACCTCTGTAGAACTGGGCATAGATATAAATGAACAAGCCGCCCTTCAGTCCAACACCTAAAATTGAGGGTATCCAGAAAGCTAAAGGAGTATCAGTTATTGAAATTGCAATTTCCTTACCTGTAAGCTTAGATATAAGGCTTACTATACCTAAGAAATCCAAATTACTGTAATTAACGTAGTTCGGAACCATAATCATAATTGTAGGAACTAATATATGTAAAATCATTAAGCCGTTTAATATTCCGCGACCCTTGAAGTTAAATCTCGCCAAACCGTAAGCCGCAACCGCGCAGGAGCAGAATTGAAGTAAACCAGCCACCATTTGTAAAACAATAGTATTTATAAGTGAATCAGGCATACCAAGCATATAGAGGCCCGCCAAAATATTTGTAGGATTCCAGTTTTTAGGTATCCACTGAACAGTAGGATCAAGAAAGTCCGTATTACCCATAAACGAACCTAATAATATGTAAATGAACGGGTATAGGACAACGAAACCAAAAGAAATGAAGAAGATGTACTTAAACGTGTTTGCTACAACACCTCCCGCTTTCCTTAACGCTTTTTTCTTGTTAATTTCAATTTTCATTAATGTTTTGCCCCTTCCGGTTATGCCAAATTTGAATTTTGCGGTATTTTTACACATTAACAATATACTATAATGTCAAAAGAAAACCGCTTTTTTGTGGTTGAATATAAGCATTAAATTATTAAAAAAATATTTGTTTGGTCATTTTAAACAATGCTTAGCAAAATAAACTAGATTAAATAGACAGAATATCACTCTCATTGTACAAATTGACAATCATATTATAGCACCAATTATATACATTGTCAATTAAAAATGACAAAAAAAAATAAATATTTTTTTAAATTATTAATCATAACTACATAAAAACCTGCCTTTTTTAAAAAAGCAGGTTTTTGTTGATTTTTACTGTTGATTTCCCTTGTGTATTTTGACCAAAAGACTGTTATTTTATTATTTTTTTAAGTTTTGGACGTATAATTCCCATATACATCATAGCCACTCTTGATACGGCTATATCATACAGTACAAACACTACGTTTCCAAACGCAAGCAATAGCAATGCACCGTATTTTCCAAGCGCCGAAAAGTCTTCAGTAGAAAACCCAAACAGCCTTGATAATATCATATAAATAACTAATACCGCCGCATTAAAGCAAAGTATTTTGGCAATCCATTCAGTGACAGGCTTACGCTTTCTTTCGAGTAGAGCCTTTAAGACAGGATAATAACCAAAAAAGCCGATATACATAAATTTGCTTTCTACCTCTGCCAAAAGAAATATCAATACTGCAGAAGCAATGTAACAGCCTATCGCCCACCTGCAGTCAACCTCGATAACGATTACCATTATAAACAGTCCCGCAATGGCAGGGATAGCATAGGTGAGATATGGAAAATATGACAGCAACATAAAGACTGTTGCCAATGCCGCCATCATTGCGCTTAAAGTTATTTTAGAATTACGTTTCATTTTAATTCACTCAACAGCAGGGGATTAAATCTCCGCCCATACATTCACACAAACAATCTGCACATATAAGATTAGTACAGCAATCACAACCGCTCATACCCGAAGCGTTGCCATAAGAACGGTAAGGATTATACTGACGCCCAGTCTGTCTTTGTGCATTGTTTAAAGCATTTCTGTATTCGGGATTTGACGGGTCCATACGTGAGGCGGTTGCAAAGCTTGTATAAGCCTGATCAAACCAACCGCGTCGGTAAAGCACAGTGCCGTTAAGGAAATACCACTCAGCATTCCTGTTTTGCGGCGGTACACCGTCAAGCACCTCCTGAGCCTGTTCAAGTCTGCCCTGATTTATAAGCGAGCGCACCTCAGGAAAAGCAGACGAAGTGCTGCCGTTGTACTTTCCGTCATACGTGCTGCCGCCTTTATTTCTGCGGCGGTTCATTATTTCATCATAAGCCTCATTTATTTCCTTCATTTTCTCACCCGCAAGGTCAGAAAGCGGATTATCCGCATAATTATCGGGGTGATATTTTCTCGCTAATTCCCTGTAAGCGTTTTTAATTTCTTCGTCAGTAGCATTTTTGTTTACTCCTAATACTTGATAGGGGTCTCTCATTGTTCCAGCTCCTTTTTAAAGGTTTCTTCTAAACCTAAATAAATAATATTACCTAAAATGGTTTTAAATTTTTTAATTTCAAGCAGCTCAAAAGCCTTGCTGGCTTCATTAGCACAAAAATAGAGTTGCGGCTCTACCCTTTTTTTCTTGTATTCCTTAATATCTCCTTCAAGTCCTGTCTTTAAAACATTATAGGATTCTTTTTTGATATCATCTTTTAAATCGCAGGCGGCATCAAGGAGATAAATATATCTTCCCATACAGTAGCCAAGACGCTCTAAGACGCGCTTTTGCATTTCGTCGCTACTGCAAAGCATAAATAATTGAGCCAGCGCTTTAGCAGTGGGGTCGGCAGCTTTATCAAGCGAAGTGCAGTTTTCACTTTCTAATTTTTCCTGCTCATAAATATATTCTGCCACAATTTCCTCGATTTTTGGGAAATCACGCTTTGCTTTCTTGTGGGCGTTGCTAAAAATCGGCAAAAGGCAATATGCCAAAAGTCTTTTAAAGCCCTTTTCGTCTGCAATGTTATCCTTAATCTTATAGTAAAGCATAATCATTGCCGCGGCAGACGGCATTTTTAAATCGTTGGTTTCTTTACAGTAATTGCATTTTTTAAGAGGATTAAAGGCACAGCGTTTACGCTCAACCTCACAGCAACCGTCCTTAAGCGACATATTAAGCACTGCTAAAAAGGTGAAATCGTAGCTGAGGGTAAAACGTGATAGCAAACCGTAGGATTTGCCAAGCTCACGGCAAAGCGAACAGTAAACCGCCTTGTAGGACTCAAACTCCTTTACCTTCATTTCGCCTTTAGAGGCTCGTATATATCCAAACACCGCTGTCCCCCCTTATAGCTATTTTATATCACAGCAAACAGCTTTTGGTTAATAATGTGTAAATTATTTTAATAACGGCTTTAAGAATTTGCCTGTATATGACTTTTCACACTCGGCAACCTTTTCGGGTGTACCCGAAGCCACAACCGTACCTCCCCCGTCGCCGCCCTCGGGACCTAGGTCGATTATATGGTCGGCTGTCTTTATAACATCAAGATTGTGTTCAATAACAAGCACAGTATTTCCTGAATCAACAAATCTCTGCAGCACCTCTATCAGCTTATGCACATCTGCTGTGTGAAGTCCTGTTGTGGGCTCATCAAGAATATATATTGTTTTGCCCGTGCTTCTCTTTGAAAGCTCGGTAGCAAGCTTTACTCTCTGCGCCTCACCGCCCGAAAGCGTGGTTGCGGGCTGACCTATCTTAATATACCCCAGACCTACATCGTAAAGGGTTTTAAGCTTGCGGTATATTTTAGGTATGCTCTCAAAAAATATCATACCCTCCTCAACAGTCATTTCAAGCACATCGAAAATACTTTTACCCTTATATTTAACACTTAGCGTTTCGCGGTTGTAGCGACTGCCGCCGCACACCTCACAAGGAACATAAATATCGGGTAAGAAATGCATTTCTATTTTGAGTATACCGTCACCCTGACAGGCTTCACATCTGCCGCCTTTAACATTAAAAGAAAATCTGCCCGCAGTGTAGCCGTGCATCTTAGCATCCTTAGTAGAAGCAAAAAGCTCTCTGATATCGTTGAAAACACCTGTATAGGTCGCAGGATTAGAGCGAGGTGTTCTTCCTATAGGCGCTTGGTCAATGTTGATTACCTTATCGAGATTTTCTATTCCCTCAATGCTCTTATATTTGCCCGCGATAGTCTTTGCGCGGTTAAGCTTGTTGGCAAGAACCTTATAAAGTATATCATTTACAAACGAGGACTTACCGCTACCCGAAACGCCCGTCACACAGGTGAAGGTGCCAAGCGGTATTTTAACATTCACATTTTTAAGGTTGTTCTCAGCCGCTCCCTTGACAGTGAGAAATGTGCCGTTACCCTTTCTTCTGGTTTTGGGAACAGGTATCTGCTTTCTGCCTGTAAGATAATCTGAGGTTATAGACTCTTCACATTTTTTAAGGCTCTCCAAATCCCCAGCAAAAACAACCTCTCCACCGTGAATACCGGCGCCGGGGCCTATATCCACAACATAATCCGCCGCGCGCATAGTGTCCTCATCGTGCTCTACCACAATCACAGTGTTTCCTAAATCACGAAGTCTTTTAAGAGTTGAAATCAGTCTTTCATTATCTCTTTGGTGAAGTCCAATGCTTGGCTCGTCAAGAATATAAAGCACACCCATAAGCGATGAGCCTATTTGAGTGGCGAGTCGTATTCGCTGACTTTCTCCGCCCGATAGTGTACCCGAGGAACGCGATAGGTCGAGATATTCAAGCCCCACACTCTTAAGAAAATTCAGTCTTTCCTTTATTTCTTTTAAAATCGGCTTGGCAATCATAGAGTCCCTTTGAGAAAAGCTTAAGGTTTCAATAAACTCAAGCTCTTTGCCGACCGACATATCGCAAAATTCCTTGATATTCTTACCGCCTACTGTTACAGCAAGATATTCAGGCTTGAGCCTTGCTCCCTTACATTCGGGACAGGCACTCTCGGTCATATAGCTTTCAAGCTCGTTTCTTGCATAGTCACTTGTGGTTTCCTTATAGCGTCTTTCAAGGTTATTTACGACTCCCTCAAAGGCAGCGTAATAAGTTCCGCCTCCAAACATGGTATTACGGACAAGCTTAATCTTTGTTTCTCCTGTTCCGTAAAGCACCTTGTTTTTTGCGTCTTCGCTCAAATCTTTCCAAGGGGTATTGATATCAAAGCCGTAATGCTCGGCAAGACCTACATAATACATTTCAGCGATAGAAGATGCATCTGGATTAAACCAAGAATTAACACCCCAACCCGAAGCCTTGATGCAACCGTCGAGTAAAGATTTTTCCTCATCGTGTATAATCATTCTCGGGTCGATTTTCATAAACATACCGATACCTGTACAAACAGGGCACGCACCCATAGGATTGTTAAAGGAAAACATTGTGGGGGTGAGCTCGGGGATACTGATACCGTGCTCATCACAGGCATAGCTCTGTGAAAATTGCAGCTCTTCCCCACCTATAACATCAACCGCAACAAGACCGCCTGAAAGCTTTGCCGCTGTTTCGATACTGTCTGTCAGACGAGATAAAATATCCTCCTTAAGCACCAATCGGTCTACAACAACCTCGATTAAATGCTTTTTATTTTTTTCTAATTTTATTTCTTCGGAAAGGTCGTAAATATTGCCGTCAATACGCACTCTCGAATAGCCTGATTTTCTCACATTTTCAAGTTCTTTAGCGTGCTCGCCCTTTCTGCCCTTTACAATTGGAGATAGCACCTGAAACTTTGTGCCTACAGGCAGCTTCATTACAACATCTACAATCTGGTCGGTTGTCTGCTGACTTATTTCCTTGTTGCATACAGGACAGTGAGGTATACCGACTCTCGCATAAAGCAATCTCAGATAATCATATATTTCGGTGACAGTTCCTACTGTTGAACGCGGATTTTTTGATGTAGTTTTCTGGTCTATGGAAATAGCAGGTGACAAGCCCTCAATGGTGTCTACATTGGGCTTTTCCATCTGTCCTAAGAATTGGCGCGCATAGGAAGACAGGGATTCAACGTATCTGCGCTGTCCCTCTGCATAAATTGTATCAAAAGCTAAAGAAGATTTACCGCTTCCCGAAAGTCCTGTAAAAACGATAAGCTCGTCCCTAGGTATTTCTACATCAATATTTTTAAGATTGTGCTCATTAGCACCCTTAATCACGATTTTATCATTAGCCAAATTTATCACCTAACTTATATTTTACGACAAATTATTTTTAAAGTAAATAGTTTTTTCTATTTATAGTATTAAATAAATGTAAACATTAAGTTTTCCCTTTTTCTGACAATTGACATTTAAGTTGACAGAATATATAATTAAGTTAAGATATTGTCAAGGAGTAAAATGATGAAAAAAATTATTTCTTTAATTCTTTGTCTGTGTTTTATTACGGCAGTTTTTTCTTTTAGTACATCTGCCGAAATCGTTAATGAAGGACACATCACAATAGGAACTACTCCTGCCGTCACGGGCGACACAGTTACAATCCCGATTAAAATCTCCGAAAACCCAGGCATAATGGCGACAACCATTTCTATTACATACAATTCAAAATCACTTGAATTCATCGACTACATAGAGGGCACATTCCTCAAGGATTACACAGTTGTTGACCATCCCGATAAAAATTTAATCCGCTTTGTTTCTTGCGAGGCAAAAACCCGTAAAAACAACGGCACAATGCTTAGTCTTCGTTTTAAGGTGCGGGATAATGCCGAGTGGGAATTCAGTAAGATAGACATAAAATATTCTCAAGGTGACTTCTGCAACTGGAGCTTGGACAAGATTATGCCTACTGTAACCTCTGGCGGTGTAGATATCGCCTACAACGGAAGTAACTGTTCGCACAAAAATTACAACGATTGGAAAACCGTTGCCGAGCCCACCTGCGACAGTGAGGGTGTAATGGAAAGAATTTGCCAGAAATGCAACCATGTGGACAGTAAAAGAATCTCCTCTGTAGGACATATATTCCCTGAGGAATGGACTGTTGAAAATGTTGCCACAAAGGACAAGGCAGGAACTATGGTTAGATACTGCACCACCTGTAATGAATTTGTAGACCGAATTGAATACACCATTGAGGACAGTGAAAAAGGCGATTTTGAAAACGAAATCGGAGCTGATATTCCTAAAAACGAAATAATCGAAGAAATTTTCAAAGAACAAAACCCCGATAAAGAGTTCTCCCCTGTAAATCCGCCTTTAAGCTCAAAGCCTGACAGTTCCTCACAAAGCGATACTTCATCTGATTCCTCAGCTCAAAAAAATCCTTCGGTTTCAGATGTGATAGATAGCCTGTTGGGTGAGGATTCGGATGGCGACAGCAATAGTCAAGATACCCAAAAACAAACAATAAAGCAAAAAATTGCTGAGGTTTTCCCAAACTACACAACAATAGAAAAGTACCTTAAAATAGCATTAATGATTCTTGTTTTAATAATTGTGATGTAAAAAAATCGAGCTTTATGGTACACCCCATAAAGCTCGATTTTTTTATTTTATAACACCTGTTGAGGTTTCCTTTTGAATAACGTCGTGTGCGCCGCCCTCAATAATACTTGTAGAAGAAACAAGTGTAAGCTTTGCTTTTTGCTGAAGCTCGGGGATTGTGAGCGCACCGCAGTTGCACATTGTTGATTTAACCTTGCTGAGCGAGAGATTTACATTGTCCTTAAGGCTTCCCGCATAAGGTACATAAGAATCAACACCCTCCTCAAAGGATAGCTTCTTATCGCCGCCAAGGTCATATCTCTGCCAGTTACGAGCGCGGTTTGAGCCCTCGCCCCAATATTCCTTATAGTAATTACCGTTAATCGAAATCTTGTTTGTAGGACTTTCGTCAAAGCGTGCAAAATAACGTCCCAACATCATAAAGTCAGCACCCATTGCAAGCGCTAATGTAATATGATGATCGTGAACGATACCGCCGTCAGAGCAAACAGGGATATAAACGCCTGTCTTTTCAAAATATTCGTCACGCGCTGCACAAACATCAATTAGAGCAGTAGCCTGTCCTCTGCCTATACCCTTTGTTTCACGGGTGATACAGATAGAGCCGCCGCCGATA
>CAYQFD010000036.1:0-2621 GCA_964416795.1 uncultured Ruminococcus sp.
TAGAAAAGGATGTAGAGAAAATGAAAAAACCAATTTTTGAAGGTATGGCAACTGCACTTATCACACCTATTACCGAAAAAGGCATTGATTATGAGGCTTTCGGCAAGCTTATCGACTGGCAGATTCAAGAGGGGATTGACGGTCTTGTTGTTTGCGGAACAACAGGCGAGGGCTCTACTCTTACAGATGAGGAGCACAAAGATGCTATCCGCTTTGCAGTAGAAAGAGCAAACAAACGCGTACCTGTTATTGCAGGCACAGGCTCTAATGATACTGCATACGCATTAGAGCTTACAAAATTCGCTTGTGAAGCAGGGGTTGACGGTGTTTTGGTTGTAACCCCTTATTATAATAAGGCAACCCAGAACGGACTCATTAAGCTTTTCACCCAGATTGCAGATGCTTCAACAGCACCCGTTATTCTTTATGATGTACCCTCAAGAACAGGTGTCAGCATTGAGCCTAAAACCGTGGCAGAATTGGCTAAACACCCCAACATCAACGCTATCAAGGCGGCTTGCGGAAATATTTCAAAGATTGCAGAAATTGCAGCTCTTTGCGGCGATAATATCAATATCTATTCAGGTAATGATGATCAGGTAGTACCCATTATGTCCTTAGGCGGCAAGGGCTGTATATCTGTTCTTTCAAACCTTTTACCAAAAGAATCCTCACTTATGTGCAAGAAATTTGCATCGGGTGATACAAAGGCAGCTTGCGAAATGCAGCTTAAATACTTACCACTTATAAACGCGCTTTTCAGCGAGGTTAACCCCATTCCCGTAAAGGCGGCTATGGCAAAAATGGGCTTCTGTGAGGATTATTTAAGACTTCCGCTCACACCTATGGAAGACGCACACAAAGAAATTTTATTCTCCGAGATGGCGAAAGTTGGTATTAAAATTTAATGATTTGCGATAATATTTTAATAAATGAAAAAGGGCATCTCACCTTTGCGGGCTATGATACGGTAGAATTAGCCCAAAAATACGGCACACCGCTTTACCTTATGGACGAAAACAAGATAAGAGAGCACGTAAGGACTTATAAAACCGCAATGGAAGAGTTTTTTCCCTTAGGCTCTGTTCCCGAATTTGCAAGCAAAGCCTGTTCCTTTAAACAGATATACAGAATTATGGCAGAAGAGGGAATTGATATTGATGTTGTGTCAGGCGGCGAAATTTACACCGCAAAATCGGCAGACTTTCCAATGGAGCGTGCCTTTTTTCACGGCAACAATAAAACCGACAGTGATATTGAATTTGCCATTGACTGCGGTGTAGGATACTTTGTTGTAGATAACGAGGAAGAGGCTGTCGCCGTTGACAAAATCGCCTGTGAGAAGGGCATTAAACAAAGGGTACTGCTCAGAGTTTCCCCAGGCATTGACCCTCATACCCATAAGAAAATTTCAACAGGCTCGGTTGAATCAAAATTCGGTGTAGCAATAGAAACAGGTCAGGCAAAGGCGCTTACACAAAAGCTTTTGTCACTTGAAAATCTGTCACTTGAGGGCTTTCACTGTCATATCGGCTCTCAAATCTTTGAAAGCGAGCCTTTTATCACCGCTTGCGAGATTATGGTACAATTCATTGCGGATATTAAAGCCTCTTTCGGCTACATACCAAATATGCTTAATCTCGGTGGTGGCTTTGGTGTAAGATATGTTGAAAGCGACCCTGTGATTAACTATCGCGATAAAATCCGCGAGGTAGCAGAAGCGCTTAATAAAATCTGTGAAAATGCTAAAATCGACTGCCCTGTTATTCACTTGGAGCCCGGCAGAAGCCTTGTTGCAGATGCGGGTATGACGCTTTACTCTGTGGGAAATGTCAAGGAAATTACAGGATATAAAAACTATGTTTCTATTGACGGCGGTATGACCGATAATCCGCGTTACACGCTTTATGAATCAGAATATACCGTAATACTGGCTTCCCGTGCAAATGCCAAAAAGGACTTTGTTGCTACAATTTCGGGCAGATGCTGTGAATCGGGCGACCTTATTCAAGAAGACGTTGCGCTTCCCCGCCCAAAAAGAAACGAAATTTTAGCAGTGCTCACAACAGGCGCTTATAACTATTCTATGGCTTCCAACTATAACCGCGTGCCCCGACCACCCGTTGTAATGCTTAATAACGACGGTGACTATGTAGCTGTAAAACGCGAAAGCTTCCAAGATATTTGCAATTTAGATATATAAAAAATGTGCTATCTTTAAGATAGCACATTTTTTATGTAAATTGTTATTCTTCGGGCATTTCCCAGTTGTGCCAAACTGCCTGAACATCATCATTATCTTCAAGCAGGTCAATGAGCTTTTCCATTTTTGCAATAGCTTCTTCGTCATCAATAGCGGTCATAGTCTGCGGAATGTATGCTACCTCGGCTGAAAGGAAGCTATAACCCGCGCTTTCGAGTGCATCTCGTACAGCACCTAAATCGTTAGGCTCGGTTGTGATTTCAAAAATGTCACCGTCGAAATTGAAATCGTCTGCTCCTGCTTCCAAAGCGGCTTCCATAACGGTATCCTCGTCTAATCCCTCAGCTTCGATGTTTATTACGCCCTTTGAAGCACTCCTGAAGATCGGCGTCCGAATTGATGAATTTCTTGATTTCCT
>CAYQFD010000036.1:2631-10739 GCA_964416795.1 uncultured Ruminococcus sp.
CTTGCGGTCAAACATAAACATAACAGAGCCCGACTGACCAAGATTACCTCCGCACTTATCAAAATAGTGACGCATTTCACCTGCGGTGCGGTTGCGGTTATCGGACAAAGTTTCAACAACAACTGCAACCCCCGACGGACCGTAGCCCTCATAAATTAACTCCTCGTAGTTGTTAGCTTCGCCGTCGCCTGCGGCTTTTTTAATTATTCTTTCGATATTGTCATTAGGCACATTAGCCGCCTTTGCTTTCGCAATAGCATCCTTGAGCTTGCTGTTTTCATTTGGGTTGGCACCGCCCGTTTTAACGATTACAGCAATTTCTCTGCCTATTTTGGTGAAAATCTTTGCCTTAGCGGCATCGGTTTTCTCCTTTTTTCTTTTAATATTGTTCCATTTTGAATGTCCGGACATTTAATTTAACCTTCTTTATAAAAATTTTATTTATTTGCTTTTGCTGTTGTTACAGAAGCGATTAATTTTCTGCGAATACTTCCGCATTTGTTTGTTAAACTTCTGTATAAATTATCGTTAATTTTAGTTTTTCTATATAAAAGTTCTATCCAATATTCAGTTTCAAAACTTTCTTTAAGTGCAATTTCAAGTTTATTTATAAAATCGGCGCGGCTTTGAGCATATTTGGCTTCATGAACATTTGCGCCTATTGAAGACGATGCACGAATTAATTGATTAGTGTATACGGAACAGCCTTTAATTGTTTCGCACATATCCGAAATTTCTATTGCAAATTCAATGGTATCTTCGCGCAATTGATTTTTATTTTGCTCCATTTTTGCTCCTTTGTCGATATGCAAACCAAAGGTTTGCTCGATATTTTTTCTTCGAAAAATCGATATATTTTCGCTGAGCTCAAATTCGATATGATATAAATCTCTTTTGCTTTGACGGATATGTCAAAGCATATCGAATGCGGAGCATATATCGAGATTTTGGTATATCTCACCTTCGGTGAGGTATTCAAAATCATATCGAAAATCTCGAAGAAATTTATATCGAGATAAAATCAATAGATTGATTTTATCACACATCTCTATTTTCTTCAAGTGCTTTTTCGCAAATAGCCTCAATATCGGCTAAAGAATTAATTTCACCGCAAAGCCGACGGAAATTTGCGGCACCTCTTAGTCCTTGCATATACCACGCGGTATGCTTTCTTGATTCTAAAATTGCAATATGCGGGTCTTTATACTCAATCATTAAATTAACCTGACGCATAAGAGTTTTAAAACGTTCTTCCAATGTGGGCGGTGTGTAACACTCACCTTTTAAAAAAGCATTTATTTCGCTGAAAACAAAGGGATTACCCTGTGCGGCTCTACCCACCATAACTAAAGCGCAGCCCGTTTTTTCATACATTTCTTTTGCGCTCTTACCGTCTCTAACGTCTCCATTTGCGACAACGGGAATTTTTACGGCATTAACCACGTTTTTAATAGTTTCATAGTCAATCCCAGGTGCATACATCTGTGCTTTTGTGCGACCGTGAACAGTTATCATTTTAGCACCCGCGTTTTCGGCTCTTTTGGCTAGTTCAACCGCGTTTATACTGTCTTTATCCCAGCCTGTGCGAATTTTGACTGTTACGGGTATATCCACCGCTTTTACTACTTCTCTTATGATTTTTTCTGCAAGCGGCAGGTCCCTCATCAAAGCACTACCACCGCCGTTACCCGAAACCTTAGGTGCGGGACAGCCCATATTAATGTCAATAAAATCGGGTTTAAAGGCTAAAGCACACCTTGCGGCATCTGCCATAATTGAGGCATCGTTTCCAAATAGCTGCGAAGCAACAGGCCGCTCTTTTTCACTACACGATAGCAAAGCGGCGGATTTTTTGTCACCAAGTGTTACACCGCGTGAGCTTGTGAGTTCTCCAACACAAAAGGCGGCGCCCATTTCCATACATATTTCCCTCATAGCGCGGTCGGCAACACCTGCCATGGGGGCGAGAGCGGCAAAGCCGTCTATTTTTAAATTTCCAATATTCATAAGACGTATTATAACCTATATAAAGAAAAGTGTCAAATTGCTTTCAAAAAAATATCGGTTCAAAAAATGAACCGATATTTTTATTGTGGGTTATTTGTCGATATACAAACCGTAGGTTCGTTCGATATTTTTCTTTAAAAATCGATATATTTGAGCAATGCTCAAATTCGATATGATATAAATCTTGCCACGCAAGTGGCATATCAAATGCGAAGCATATATCGAGCCTACAGGCATATCGAAAATCTCAACGAGATTTATATCGAGATAAAATCGACTTGTTGATTTTATAACTTCAAAATATCCGCATCGGTAATAAGATGGAAGCCCGCCGCCTCAAGTGCCTTTTCTGCTTTTTCGTTATCGGCAACGCGAAGTACCACATAAGCGTGCTTTTCTGTTCTTGCCATAAAAGCGTAGAGATATTCGAGGTTTATTTTTTCTTCGTCCAATACCTTGAGCGCAGTTGAAAGCTTACCTGGTGCATCGCCTATTTTAACACCTACAACCTCGGTATTTTTAACTAAATAACCGTGCTCCTGCAAGGTCTTGATGCCAAGCTCGTTATCATTAACTATAAGACGCAAAATTCCGAAATCCTTAGTGTCCGCAATAGAAAGTGCACGAAGGTCTACGTGTTTTTTTGCCAAAGCATCTGTTATATCTACAATAGCGCCCTGCTTATTTTCAACAAAAACTGTTAATTGTTTTAATGACATAACTACCTCTCCTTAATAAAGTTTACGTTTATCAACAACGCGAACAGCCTTACCTTCACTTCTTGCAATGCTCTTAGGCGGAACAAGGTGAACAGCAGGATTTATACCAAGCATTGTTTTCATAGCGTTTGCAAGAGATTTTTCAAGCTCGGTAACACCGCTTACAGTATCTGTAAACTGTTCGGGGTTCATTTCAACATTTACGTCAAATGTATCGGTATTGTTCTTGCGGTCAACTATAATCTGATAGTTAGGCTGATAGCCCTCACTCAGAAGAACGGTTTCAATCTGACTCGGGAATACATTTACACCGCGTATAATAAGCATATCGTCGCTTCTGCCCATAGGCTTACTCATCTTAATAAATGTACGTCCGCAAGAGCATTTTTTACGGTTTAATACGCAGATATCTCTTGTTCTGTAGCGAAGAAGCGGGAAAGCCTCTTTATCGAGTGAAGTGAATACAAGCTCACCCTTGCTACCCTCAGGTAAAACCTCACCTGTTTCGGGGTCGATAATCTCTGCTAAGAAATGGTCCTCATTAATGTGCATACCCGTCTGCTCTTCGCATTCAAAGGAAACACCTGGACCCGAGGTTTCGGTTAAACCGTAGATATCATAAGCCTTAATTCCAAGTGCCTTTTCAATTCCTCTGCGCATTTCTTCGGTCCAAGCTTCTGCACCGAAGATGCCTGCTTTAAGAGCCAAATCTTCGGGTTTGATGCCCTTTTCTTTTATGTATTCGCCGATATATGCCGCATAAGACGGTGTACAGCAAATAATGGTAGCACCAAGGTCGGTCATAAACTGAACCTGACGCTCGGTATTACCTGATGACATAGGAAGTGTAAGACAGCCTACCTTGTGAGAGCCACCGTTAAGACCGGGACCGCCTGTAAACAAGCCGTAGCCGTATGCTACCTGACAAACGTCCTCCTCAGTTCCACCCACAGCTACTATTGCACGGGCACAGCAGTCTTCCCACAAATCAATGTCATTCTGGGTGTAGAATGCAACAACACGTTTGCCTGTAGTACCCGATGTAGACTGAATTCTCACACAGTCCTTAAGCGGTTTTGCGAGCAAGCCGTAAGGATAAGCCTCACGCAAATCGTTTTTGGTGAGAAAGGGCAACAGGTGTAAATCCTCAATGCCCTTAATGTCCTCGGGCTTTACGCCCTTTTTGTCCATAAGCTCGCGATAATAAGGCACATTTTCGTAAACGTGCTTTACCTGCTTTCTGAGCTTTTCAGATTGAAGCTTTTTGATTTCTTCAACAGGCATGGTTTCGATTTCTTTTTGGTAATAACGTTTTTCCATTTTTTTCGCCTTCTTAAAATAAATTATGAGTTATATCCTAATTCGAATGCAACCTTGTTCATCTCAACGAATTTAGGGTTAACTGTTTTTTCGATTGCCGAAATCCAGCTTTCATAAGGGATATCGAAGTATTTTGCGGCTCTGCCCATAAGCACAATGTTAACTGCTTTTGCCGAGCCTGCTTTTACTGCGGGACTTAGTGCATCGATATCCTCAACATTAAGTCCTTTTTGTTTTAATTCTTCTAAAACATCAGTGGGATACTCTGCTGCGCCGATTATTACGGGCATAGGGTCGATTTCCTGTGTATTAACGATAATCCTACCGTCTTTTTTAAGGAAAGGCGCATATCTTGCCGCCTCTAATTTTTCGAAGGAGATAATAAAATCTGCTTCACCCTCTGTAACTATGGGTGAATAAACCTTTTCGCCAAAGCGCACATAGGTTACAACCGAGCCGCCGCGCTGACTCATTCCGTGAACCTCGCTCACCTTAACGTCATAACCCTCGTCAACTAAAAGTCTGCCTAGCAATTTTGAAGCCAAAAGACTGCCCTGACCGCCAACGCCTACTATCATAATACTTGTAGTTTTCATAAGTCTTTTCCTCCTTATTCTATCGCGCCGAACGGACACAGCTGCTCACAAACACCGCAACCGACACAAAGGGTAGTGTCAATTCTTGCCTTACCGTCCTTCATACTGATAGCGGGGCAACCCATTGTCATACACTTTTTACAGGATTTACATTTATCCTTATTAACTGTAAGAGCGGGCTTTGCCTTAACGGATTTCAAAAGCACACAGGGTCTGCGGGAAATTATAACAGATGGCTCCTCTGCCGCTAATTCTTCCTTAACTGCAATTTCACAAGCCTTTAAATCATAAGGGTCAACAACGCGCACTCTGTTAAAGCCGAGTGCTCTGCAAAGAGCTTCCAAATCAATTTTGGTTGCAGGGTCACCCTTAATATTGTAGCCTGTGGTGGGGTTTTGCTGATGTCCTGTCATACCGGTAATAGAGTTATCGAGAATAATGACGGTTGAATTTGTTGCATTGTAAGAAATATTCGCAAGACCTGTCATACCCGAATGCATAAAGGTTGAGTCGCCTATAACAGCAACCGATTTTCCCTCAGCATCGCGCCTCGCGGCATTAAAGCCGTGAAGTCCCGAAACCGAAGCGCCCATACAAAGTGTAGAATCAAGCGCGTTAAGGGGTGGCACTGCGCCTAAAGTGTAGCAACCGATATCGCCTAAGACTGTAATCTTATTTTTGGCAAGCACATAATACATTCCTCTGTGAGGACAGCCTGCACACATCATAGGCGGACGGTTAGGAATAACACTGTCAGCCGAAACAGAGAAGTTAGCCTCTTTACCAAAAGCGTTAGACACAGTTTTCTGCGAAAACTCACCCAAAATTGAGAATAATTCTTTCCCGACAACCTTAATACCGAGCGCTTTAACGTGATTTTCAATTACAGGGTCTAATTCCTCGATTACATAAAGCTTCTTAACCTTTGATGCGAAATCTTTAATCATTTCTACAGGCAACGGATTTGGCATACCGATTTTAAGTATACTCACACTGTCACCCAGCGCTTCCTTAACATAAAGGTAAGAGCAACCCGAGGTGATGATACCGATTTCGTTGGAGTTCATCTCAACGGTATTGTAAATGCAGTTTTCAGCATATTCGGTGAGCGCCTTTGTTCTTTCTTCAACAACAGGGTGGCGCTTAATGGCGTTACCGGGCATCATAATATATTTCTGCGGATTCTTTTCATAATCCTTTAATACGGCGGGTGTCTTTTCACTGCGTTCAACAATAGATTGCGAGTGAGCAATTCTTGTGCACATACGAAGAAGAACAGGGGTGTCGAATTTTTCTGAAAGCTCAAAGGCAGTCTTAGCGAAAAGATATGCCTCTGCCGAATCGGAGGGCTCGAGCATAGGAATCTTACTTGCTATCGCATAATGTCGCGAATCCTGTTCGTTCTGTGAAGAATGCATTGCGGGGTCATCTGCCACGCATATAACCATACCGCCGTTTACACCTGTATAAGAAAGTGTGAAAAGAGGGTCTGACGCAACGTTAAGACCTACGTGCTTCATTGCACAGGCAGAGCGTGCGCCTGCAAGCGATGCGCCGAATGCTACCTCGCAGGCAACCTTTTCGTTGGGCGCCCATTCACTGTGAATATCGTCATAAACAGATAAAAATTCAGTGATTTCAGTTGAGGGTGTACCGGGATAGCTCGAAACCAATCCCAAACCGCCGTCATAAAGACCTGCGGCTACCGCCTCGTTACCAATCATTAATTTTTTCATAAGTTTTCTCCATATCTATGATTTGTTTTGTGAATCTACAAGACCGTCCGCACCGTAGATTTTTCTAAGCTTTGGTTTTTCTATCTTGCCTGTTGGGTTACGCGGAACATCGGCAAATATAATTTTGCGCGGTCTTTTATAACGCGGAAGAGAAAGACAAAATTCGTTAATCTCCTCTTCGGTGCAGGTCATATCGGGTTTAATTTCAATAATAGCGGCGGCAATTTCGCCGAGTCGCTGGTCGGGAAGACCGATAACTGCAACGTCTTTGACCTTGGGACAGCTTGCTATAAAGTTTTCAATCTGCACAGGGTAAAGGTTTTCGCCGCCTGTGATAATAACGTCTTTTTTGCGGTCAACGAGGTAAACAAAGCCGTCCTCATCCATCATAGCCATATCACCTGTGTAAAGCCAACCGTCTTTAAGAGTGTCAGCAGTTGCCTTTTCATCGTTATAATAACAAACCATAACACCTGGACCTTTAAGAATCAGCTCGCCTACCTCACCCTGCGGCACTTCTTCACCTTCGGGATTTACGATTTTAATTTCCCAACCGTAGCCTGCCACACCTATAGCGCCGACCTTATGTACGTTTTCAACACCTAAGTGAACGGCACCAGGACCTATTGATTCAGATAGTCCGTAGTTTGTATCATACTGCTGTTCGGGGAAGTATTCAAGCCAACGCTTAATAAGGCTTTGCGGCACGGGTTGAGCACCGATATGCATAAGCCTCCATTGTTTAAGGTCAAAATCCTCTAATTTCAACTCGCCGCGGTCTAAAGCGTCGAGAATATCCTGTGCCCAAGGCACTAAGAGCCACACTATTGTGCATTTTTCCTCGCTTGCGGCGGTTAAAATGTTTTTAGACTGTGTACCCTTTAAGATAACTGCCTTTGAGCCTGTAATAAGACTGCCGAACCAGTGCATTTTAGCGCCTGTATGATAAAGCGGCGGGATACAGAGGAAGCAGTCATCCTTAGTCTGAGAGTGGTGGGCTTGCTCAACCCTACAAGAATGAATAAGGCTTCTGTGTTTATGTAAAATAGCTTTTGGGAAGCCTGTTGTGCCCGATGAAAAATAAATTGCGGCATCATCGTCTTCCGTTAGCTTGCTTTCAGGGAAAATTCCTGAACATTCGCTTGTTAAATCGTTGTAATCGTCAGCAAATACAGGACAGCCCGCGCCGATATAAATAAGCATTCTATTGCGGCTTATTTTGTTGGCAATAGCTTCAACACGACCTATAAATTCGGGGCCGAAGATAAGCACGTCTGCCTCTGCAAGAGATAAGCAATAGTCGATTTCATCCGAAGAATAGCGAAAATTAAGCGGAACTGCTAAAGCGCCTGTTTTTAAAATTCCAAAGTAAATCGGCAGCCAGTCAATACAGTTCATAAGCAAAATAGCAACCTTTTTGCCCTTGCCGATGCCGTGCTGCTTCAGCATATTTGCAAGGCGGTTTGCCTTTTCGTTAAAAACACCCCAAGTAATTTCGCGTCTGTAATGCGGAACCTTAGGTGTGGGCTCTACAAGCTCAAATTCCTGCCAGGTTTGTTTGCGTGTTTCGGGCTGGTCGGGGTTGATTTCGACCAAAGCCGTATCGTTGCAAAACTCTTTGGCATTGCGTTCTAATAGGTCAACGATAGTCATAGATATGTATCCTTTATATTTATATATTATAATATATTTACTTTATCACTTTAAAGCGAATTTGTCAACAGTTGTCT
>CAYQFD010000037.1:0-10616 GCA_964416795.1 uncultured Ruminococcus sp.
GACGGGACGCTACGAACCATGTCAGGCGGGGACCCGAGCAGCATTAAGTAGTTTTTCCTGTGCGCCGCAGTAAATCGGCTCATTCGTACACTACTGTACGCAATTTTATTAACAAACATAAATTTCGAGGTGAAAATATGTCTTATCAGGCACTTTACCGAAAATACCGTCCTCAAACCTTCTCGGATGTTGTAGGTCAGGAGCACATTACCGAAACCTTAAAAAATGAACTGGCGGATAATAAAACCGTTCACGCATATCTTTTTACAGGTACTCGCGGTACAGGTAAAACAAGCTGTGCTAAAATTTTGGCAAAGGCGATTAACTGTCTGAATTCAAAAGGCGGCGACCCCTGTCTTGAATGTGAGAGCTGTAAGCTAATAGCAAACGGCGAAAACACAGACATTATCGAAATAGATGCCGCCTCTAACAACAGTGTTGACAGTATTAGAGAACTTCGTGACCTTGTAAACTTTACACCTTCCTCTTCAAAGTACCGCGTGTATATTATTGACGAGGTTCATATGCTAAGTATCAGTGCGTTTAACGCATTACTTAAAACACTCGAAGAACCACCCTCTCACGTTGTTTTCATTCTTGCCACCACTGAGGTTCACAAGCTTCCTGCGACTATTCTTTCACGCTGTCAGCGGTTTGATTTTCGCAGAATAGAAAATGAAAAAATTTGTAAAAGAATTCAGTTTATTGCTCAAAACGAGGGCTTAACCGTGACAGATGAGGCGGCTACACTTATCGCTGCTGCTGCTGACGGCGGTATGCGTGATGCTCTTTCAATATTAGACCTTTGTGCTTCAAGCAGTAAGGATATTGAGGAGTCAACTGTTGAAAGTGTATGTGCAATGGCTGGAAACAGTTATCTTTTAGAGCTTGCCGATGCTATTAAAACGCATAATACCGAAGAAGCATTATTGCTTATCGAAAAGCTTCATAATTCATCTGTAGATATGTTAAGGCTATTATCTGGTCTTACGTCCCACTACCGCGATTTGATGATTATTAAGACTGTAAAAGGCAAAAATAAACCTCTTATTTGCTCAACAAAGCATTTAAAGTTACTTTGTGAACAGGCTGAGGATTATGACCTTAGAGATATTATGTACTGCATAAATACACTGCAAAATGCTAGTGGCGCTATGCAAAACGGCAACCGCAGATGTGAAATGGAAATGGCAGTAATTCGTATGTGTGACCCTGCTTTGTCGCTCGAGGTTTCAGCCCTTGAAAGACGTATCAGTGCTCTTGAAAGCGGTGTGCGTATAGCACCTCAAAAAGCCAAACCGCAAGAAATCGAGCGAATGACAGAAGAAAAACCTTTACCTGATGAAATTAGTGATTCAGATGTACCTTCTGAAAGCGCGCCAAAGATTTCAAAAAGCAACTCTGAAATTACTGCGCTCGATGAATGGGGAGAAATACTGCACATTTTAAAAAGCGATTGCCCGCTTATATGGGGTGTTCTCAACGATTCAACCGCTTATATTAAGGGCGGATATTTGCTGATAGATGCCCCTAACAGCCAATTCAGAACTATGATAAACAGTGCGAATTCTCAGTATAAGGACAGTATAAGAAAAGCTGCTTTTAAGGTTTTGGGTGAAACCTACAAGCTCGGTCCGTATACCGCTAGAACGCCAAACACAGAAAATGATCCTTTAAAGGAAATTGCCGATAGGCTTAAAAAATTTGAAATTTAGGAGAAATAAAAATGAAAGTTAGAATTCCAAACTCTGGCGGTCCGTCAAATATGAACCAAATGCTTAAACAGGCACAGAAGATGCAGGCTGATATGCAGGCTTTACAGGAGGATCTCGAAAACCGTGAGTTTACTGCTACTTCGGGCGGAGGTATGATTGAGGTTACTGTTGACGGTAAGCATTTTATAAAATCTATTAAAATTAATCCTGATGCTGTTGACCCTGACGATGTTGAAATGCTTGAGGACCTTGTAACAGTGGCTGTAAACGAAGCAATCGCAAATGCAACAAAAACCTCAGAAGAAGAAATGGGAGCAATAACCGGCGGTCTTAATATGCCGGGACTTTTCTAAAAATGGCTAATAATAACATCATACCTTTAACCGAACTGATTTCTCAGTTTGAACGCTTACCGGGTATCGGCAAAAAAACCGCTCAGCGTCTGGCTTACAGTATTTTGGAGCAACCGCCAGAGCGTGCCGAGAAATTTGCCGAGGCACTGGTAAATGCAAGAAGAAAAATTCATTTTTGCAAAGAATGTCAAGGTCTTACCGACCTTGATATTTGTGCTATTTGTGCTGATGAAACGCGTAATAAAACTGTTATATGCGTTGTGGCTGAGCCTAAGGATGTTATGGCATTTGAGCGAACACGCGAATATAACGGTCTTTATCACGTTTTGCACGGTGTTATTTCTCCGCTTGACGGAATTACACCTGACCAACTGCGGATTAAGGAGCTTATGTCACGTTTATCAAGCGGTGAAGTCTCTGAAATTATTATGGCAACCAATCCCACAGTTGAGGGTGAAGCTACAGCCAGCTATATTTCAAGACTTGTGAAGCCTATGGGTATTAAGGTGACACGTTTAGCATACGGAATACCTGTTGGCAGTGATTTAGAATATGCCGATGAATTTACTTTGGCGCGTGCACTTGAAGGCAGAAACGAAATTTAGAGGATAATTTAAGATGACGCAAGAAAAGATAAATAGAATTAACGAGTTATCACGCAAGCAAAAATCAGTGGGTTTAACCGAAGAAGAAAAACAAGAGCAATATATACTTCGCAGAGAATATATTGAAAGCTTTAAGGCTTCACTTGTTTCTCAGCTTGAAAATACTTATATTGTAGAGCCTGACGGCACTAAAAGAAAGGTGAAACGCACAGATGAAAATACTGATAACTGACAGTAAAACTTTAAAATCAAATAACGATTTGTCACTTGAAATATTTGAAAGCTTCGGTGAGCTTAAAATATGTGAAAATATAAGCCGCGAGGTTTTATTTAAAGAAATTTGTGACACTGATGTTGTGCTTTGCAACAAAACAGTTATTGACAGAGCTGTTTTAGAGCGCGCAGAAAAGCTTAAATATATAGGCGTATTTGCAACAGGATATAACAACATTGATATTATTGCCGCAAAAGAAAAGGGGATTACAGTGTGCAACGCTCCCAGTTATTCAACAAATGCGGTGGCACAGCAGGTAATCGGTTACATTTTAATGCATTACACAAAAATTCCCGAATATAACAGCTTTGTTCAAAGCGGAGGCTGGATAAAATCCGAAACATTTTCACCTCTTGCTTTTCCTACAGATGAGGTTTTTGACAAAACACTTGGTATAGTCGGCTTTGGAAGTATTGGGCAGACAGTTGCTAAAATTGCTCTTGCTCTTGGTATGAAAGTTAAAGTATTCACAAGAACAAGGCGCGATTTTTATGGTGTAGAATTCGTTTCGTTTGAGGAACTGCTCAAGACTTCTGATGTTTTAACACTTCACTGTCCACTAACAGAGCAAACTGCTGACCTTATGAACAAGGAAGCTTTTTCACAAATGAAGGACGGTGCATTTTTCATTAACACCTCGCGTGGCGGTACAGTCGATGAGGAAGCATTACTGAACGCACTTATAAGCGGTAAGCTTTCGGGTGCGGCTATTGATGTTCTAAAGATAGAGCCAATGAGTAAGGATTGTGCTCTTTTCGGCGCACCAAATCTTATTATAACGCCTCATTCGTCTTGGACGCCGCTTACTACAAGAAAGCGTCTTATAACACTTGTTGCAGATAATTTGTCTGCATTTTTAAACGGTAAACCAATTAATGTTGTAAGCTAAGGATGTGAAATATAATGTTCTCAAGAGTAGGCGGTATCGGTATTTCGGGTATCTACTCATATATGATTGAAATTGAAGCCGATGTTTCAAACGGACTTCCTGCTTTTGATATTGTAGGACTTCCAGATACGGCGGTTAAAGAATCGCGTGACAGAGTGCGTTCTGCAATTAAAAACTGCGGGTATAAATTTCCTCTGGGCAGAATTACTGTTAATTTAGCGCCTGCCAATCAGAAAAAAGAGGGCTCGCTTTATGATTTACCTGTTCTGCTTGCAATTCTCAAGGCTTCGGGACAGCTAAAATGTGATTTGGACGGCAGTATTGTTATAGGCGAGGTAGCTCTTGACGGTATGGTAAGAGAGGTTAACGGAGTTCTCGCTATTGTCATAACCGCTAAAGAATACGGAATTAAGGATATTTTCGTGCCATACGGCAACGCAAGAGAGGCGGCGGTAATTGAGGGAATTAATGTTTACGGAGTTAAAAACCTTAAAGAGCTGTTGGCGCATCTTAAAGGGGAAGAACTGTTAAAGCCTTTTGAGAAAACTTCAACCGAACACGATAGCAATTTACATATTCCCGATTTCTGTGATGTGAAAGGACAGATTGCAGCAAAAAAGGCATTAGAAGTAGCAGCGGCCGGCGGTCATAATCTGCTAATGATTGGCCCTCCGGGTTCAGGTAAAAGTATGCTTGCAAAGCGTCTACCAGGAATTTTGCCCGAAATGACCTTCAATGAATCTATAGAAACCACAAAAATACATTCTATTGCAGGACTTATAAATTCTGATAACCCTTTTGTGTCACAAAGACCTTTTCGCTCGCCGCATCACACAGTATCCTCTGCGGCTATTACGGGTGGCGGCGCAGTGCCTAAGCCCGGTGAAATTTCACTAGCCCATAACGGCGTTTTATTTCTGGATGAATTACCCGAATTCAGACGGGATGTTATGGAAGCTTTACGTCAGCCTATTGAAGACGGCAAGGTTGTTGTTTCTCGTGTTGCAGGCACCCAAACTTTCCCAAGCTCTATTATGCTGGTTGCGGCTATGAACCCTTGTCCTTGCGGTTTTTACGGTCATCCTACCAAGAGATGTACTTGTTCGCAAAATGCTGTACACAAGTATTTAAGCCGAATTTCAGGACCGATGCTTGACAGACTTGATTTGCACGTTGAAGTACCGCCTGTTGAGTACACTGCCCTTAATTCTGACAGACCCGAGGAAACCTCAGCTCAGATTAGGGAAAGAGTTAACAAAGCACGGAATATTCAAAATGAGCGCTATAAAGGCACGGGTATTACTTGCAACGCAAGACTAACTACCGACCTTTTAAAGAAATTCTGCAAAATGACAGAAGACGCATCAAAACATCTTGAATTATCCTTTGAAAGATTAGGGCTTTCGGCGCGTGCTTATGATAGGATTTTAAAGGTAGCAAGAACAGTTGCTGACCTTGACGGTAGTGAGATTATCGAAAAACAGCATATTTTTACCGCAATATCGTTCAGAAGTCTTGACCGAAAGTATTGGGGCGAATAATTATGGATTTGGAAATACTTTTTGAGGACGCAGATATTATTGTTGTAATAAAGCCTAGTGGAATTCTGTCACAGGCGGATAAAAATAATAATCCTAATATGATTGATATTTTAGAAGGACACTGCCAAACGCAAATCTTTCCAATTCACAGGCTTGACAGGGAAGTAGGCGGTGTTATGGTATATGCTAAAAATAAAACCGCCGCGGCTTCGCTTTCGGCTCAGGTTCAAAATGGAGATTTTTCAAAAGAATATATCGCTCTTGTTCATTCTAAGCCTACTGAGCAAAGCGGTGAAATGGTAGATTTGCTTTTTAAAGACAGCAGTAAGAACAAGAGCTTTGTTGTTAAAAAAGAGCGCAAGGGCGTTAAGAAAGCAATTTTAAAATACGAATTAATTAAAACGTTTATAACCTGCGGTGAAGAATTTTCAATAGTTAAAGTCCGGTTGGTGACAGGCAGAACACATCAGATAAGAGTTCAGTTTGCCTCGCGAAAAATGTCACTTGTAGGTGATAAGAAATACGGGGGAAAGGATAAATTTGATAATATAGGCTTGTGGTCTTATAAAATATCTTTTGCGCATCCAAAGACAAAAGAGGTAAAAAGTTTTTCAAAAGAACCCCAAAATTGTATTAAAGCTTATATGTAAAAAGGACTGTTCGTGTGAACAGTCCTTAAAAATTTATTTTGTACCAAAAATTCGGTCGCCTGCGTCGCCAAGACCTGGGACAATATAGCAATGGTCGTTAAGACATTCATCAAGACCTGCACAGTAAACGGGAACATCTGGATGAGCCTTTGTAAATGCTTCAACACCTTCGGGTGCTGCTATGATACACATAAATTTAATTCTTTTGGGATTAAACTCTTTTATGCGGGATACAGCATCAATAGCGCTGCCTCCAGTAGCAAGCATTGGGTCGAGAACAAAAACATCTCTTTCCTCTAAATCGGCGGGTAATTTGCAGTAATAATCAACCGGGGTATGTGTTTCAGGGTCACGGTACATACCGATATGGCCTACTTTTGCGGCAGGGATGAGGCTTAGTACACCGTCAACCATACCAAGACCTGCACGTAAAATGGGTACAAAAGCCATTTTTCTACCCTTTAAAACCTTTGTTTTAGCAGTGGTAATAGGAGTTTTGGTTTCAACCTCCATTAGTGGTAAATCGCGGGTGGATTCATAGCACATAAGCATTGCAATTTCGCTGATAAGCTCTCTGAACTGCTTAGAGCCTGTGCGCTCATTACGGAGAATGGTGAGCTTATGCTGAATCAGGGGATGGTCCATAATAAAAACATTATCTTTCATTTTGGCAACTCTCCTTATTTGTTTTCAATAGCGGTAATTTTATCAATACGTCTTTGATGACGGTCACCTTCAAACTCGGTATTAACAAAGATATCTGCAAGCTCGATAGCAGTACCGACACCGACTACTCTACCTCCAAGACACAAAATGTTTGAGTTGTTGTGAAGTCTTGTATATTTAGCAGAAAAATGCTCACTGCAAGCCGCCGCTCTAATACCCTTAACCTTATTTGCGGCGATTGACATTCCAATACCGGTGCCGCAAACTAAGATTCCGCGTTCACATTCGCCGTTTATAATACTGTCACAAACCTTTAGGGCAATATCGGGATAATCAACAGATACCTGCTCATAAATTCCGAAGTCGCATACCTCAAAACCGTTTTCCTTTAAATGCTCGACGATAGCATTTTTGTGTTCGAGTCCGCCGTGGTCACAACCGATTGCAATTTTCATAATTTGTTTTCTCCTTTTGATTTTAATTCTCGTTCTGCCTGAGGCAGTCTTAAATAAACTGGTAATAGCTGATTTGGTAAAGTGGTATTACCTGTTTTAATTTCTTCACTAGCTGCAAAGCCTACACCAACAGCGTTTTGATAGCGGTGTCCAATATCAGATTTTATAATATTTTTTAAATCACTCACAAACGGATAGAAAACATCTGTACCGTCACCAACAATTATTATTTTTTGATTTTTTAAATTTATTATTTCTTCTTTTAATTCATCGCATAACAATGCGCGGTCCTCACTAAGACGGTTAATCTCGCCATTCCTAATTTCAAAAAGGGCATTATAAACCTGATTACAGCGTGCATCCATAACAGCACATACAATACAATCAGTATTCTTATAATTTTCTGCCATAGCGCGAAGCGTTGAAACACCTACACACATTTTTTTAGTAGGCGCGGCGAGTCCCTTAACAGCACTGATACCTATTCTAATGCCAGTAAACGAGCCCGGGCCTTGCGATACGGCAAATGCATCAATTTCCGAAATATCGGTTTTAGAAGCTTTTAAAATATCCTCAACCATCGGCATTAAGGTTTGCGAGTGTGTGAGCTTTACATTTATAAAAGAAGAAGCAATTATATTGCCGTCCTCAATAATAGCAACAGAGCAGGGGACTGCTGAGCATTCAATACTTAAAATTTTCATAAATTTCCTCGAATTTAATATATCTTGATTTTGCGAGTTGTTTCGCCTAAATTTTCAAATTCAACGTAAATTGTGTTTTGCGGCAGAGCGTTCTCGATATTTTCACTCCACTCTGCGACTACCACACCGCCTGCTTCTATATACTCAAAAAAACCACAGGAGTAGAGCTCTTCCCAAGAAGAAATACGATACATATCAAAATGATAAATATTAAGTCTTCCGCCTAAATATTCGTTAATCAGCGCAAAAGTAGGTGAGGTAACATCGCCTGTAAACCCAAGACCACGTGCTAATCCTCTTGTAAAACAGGTTTTACCCATACCAAGTGTTCCTCTGAAAGCGATAACCTCTCCGCCAGTTAAGGTTTTGGCGAGATTTTCTGCGATTTTTTCGGTTTCAACAGGTGAATTCGATATATATTCCTTCATTTTTACCACCAAATATTTCATTATTTATTATATTAACACATTATTTATGAAAATGAAAGTATTACTTGAATATTTATTAAAAATAAAATATAATGGTACAAAAGGAGATGCTTTATGAAACTCTTATTTTCACATATTGCCGACTTTTTTCGCGAGTCGGACAAGCTGCTTTTGATTTTATGCCTTGCTGCTACCTCTTACGGATGCGTTGCAGTATTTACAACAACTTATTATATGGAAAATATGCGCCCTGTTATAATTCAAACTCTTTCGATGTTTTTGGGTATTGCCGCCGCAATAGTAATTTCTATGTTTGATTTTGAGCGTTACCTAAACAGGTGGTATTTGTTTGCTGCTTTAGGATTAATTCCCGTAATACTTACATTCTTTATAGGTATCGCACCTGAGGGTACTGATGACAAGGCGTGGCTTGATTTAGGTGTTACAACCTTTCAGCCCTCTGAATTACTAAAAATTTGTTTTATTGTTACCTTCAGTTTCCACCTAAAAAAAATAAAACCGAATATCAATAAAATCAAATATTTAATTCCACTTTGCTTGCATGGCGCTTTTCCCGTAATTCTGATTCACTTTCAGGGTGACGACGGCACAGCGCTGGTATTTGCTGTTATGGTATTATTTATGATGTGGGCAGCGGGTGTTTCCTGGAAGTATTTTGCTATTGCTTTTACCTCTGCATTGGTAGCATCTCCTATTGTTTACTTCTTTATTATGAACGAGGATCACCGAGAGCGTATCAAGCTTTTGTTTGATATTGAGGCAGATATTAAGGGGATTGGCTATCAGCAATGGCGCGGAAGGGTTGCTCTCGCAAATGGCGGTTTTTTTGGACAAGGACTTTTAAAGGGTAATTTGACACAGGCGGGTGTAATACCCGAAAGCCACAACGACTTTATTTTCGTTAGTATCGGTGAAGAGCTTGGATTGCTTGGCTGTCTTGCAGTTCTGTTGCTGCTAGGCGCTATATGTCTTAGATGCTTGCATATTGCAAAATTATGCACAAACGAAGCAGGTAAGTACATTTGTGTAGGCGTTTTTGCGATGCTTTTCGCACAAACTGTTATTAATATAGGTATGTGCACATCTGTTTTACCTGTAATAGGTGTTACATTGCCTTTCTTTAGTTCGGGCGGCACCTCGCTTTTATGCTTATATTTAGGTGTTGGTCTTGCTCTAAATGTTTATAAGCACCGCAATTCACGAACAATTTATCTTCACGATTAGTGTGACAGGACTCGAACCTGCCACACTAAGCTAACCCCTGATTTTTCAGGGGTTTCTTGTGCAAAGTAGATAAAATTTTAATTACATACAGTGCTAAAATGTGCAAGAGGTAAAAGTTTCTAAAATTGCAAAATATTCTTGCATATTTATTCACGTTATGATATAATTTATGCATACAAAAACAATTAATAATGCATATTATGCAAATGGAGGAATTTATAATGAATAAAAAAGACATTAAAAAGGTAGTTCTTGCATATTCGGGCGGTTTGGATACTTCCATAATCATTCCGTGGCTTAAGGAAAACTACAATAATCCTGAAATTATAGCCGTTTCAGGTAATGTGGGACAGGCAAGCGAGCTTGAAGGTCTTGAAGAAAAGGCTATTAAGACAGGTGCTTCAAAATGCTACATAGAGGACCTTACTGAAGAATTTCTCACTGACTATGTTTTTCCTTGTGTTCAAGCAGGCGCTTTGTATGAGGAATATATGTTAGGTACTGCTTTTGCACGTCCTCCAATCGCAAAGAGAGTCGCTGAGATTGCCATTGCTGAGGGTGCAGATGCTATCTGTCACGGTTGCACAGGTAAGGGTAATGACCAAGTTCGTTTTGAGCTTGCTATCAAAGCCTTTGCTCCTGATATGACAATCATTGCTCCTTGGAGAGAGTGGGATATTAAATCACGTGAAGAGGAAATTGAATATGCTGAGGCTCACAATGTTCCTCTAAAGATAAACCGCGAAACAAACTATTCAAAGGATAAGAACATCTGGCACTTATCACACGAGGGACTAGACCTTGAAGACCCTGCAAACGAGCCACAGTACAATAAAGTAGGTTTCTTAGAAATGGGTGTTTCACCCGAGATGGCACCTGATAAGCCTACCTACGTTTCACTTCATTTTGAACAAGGTGTCTGCACCGCGGCTGACGGTAAGGAAATGGGCGCTGTAGAGCTCGTTGAATATCTCAACAAATTAGGCGGCGAGAATGGTATCGGTCTTCTTGATATTGTTGAAAACCGTCTTGTTGGTATGAAGTGTCGCGGTGTTTACGAAACCCCCGGCGGTGCAATTCTTTATAAAGCT
>CAYQFD010000038.1:0-10452 GCA_964416795.1 uncultured Ruminococcus sp.
GTAGCAGTAGGTCCCGGCGGAATTGTTGACGGCAAGGAAGTTAAAATGTCCGTTAAAGTCGGCGATAAAGTAATTGCCGCTAAATATTCGGGTACAGAAGTCAAGCTTGACGGTGAGGAATACACTATTCTTCGTCAATCCGATATTTTGGCTATTGTTGAATAAGGAGTAAATATACTATGGCAAAAGAAATTATTTTTGGCGAGGACGCACGCAAGTCTTTACAAAGCGGTGTTGATAAGCTCGCTAATGCAGTAAAAGTAACCCTAGGTCCTAAGGGCAGAAATGTAGTTTTGGACAAAAAATACGGTTCACCGCTTATCACTAATGATGGTGTGACTATTGCTAAAGAAATCGAACTCAGCGACCCATTTGAAAATATGGGCGCACAGCTTGTAAAAGAGGTTTCGGTTAAAACCAATGATGCCGCAGGCGATGGCACTACAACCGCTACGGTTTTGGCGCAGGCTCTTATTAATGAGGGTATGAAAAACGTTGCCGCAGGCGCTAATCCTATGGTTGTTAAAAAGGGAATTAAGCTTGCTGTTGATACCGCCACAGAAACGGTTGTTTCTAACTCAAAAAAGGTAAGCGGAACTGAGGATATCGCACGTGTTGCAACAGTTTCTTCAGGTGATGAGGTTATCGGTAATTTAATTGCTGAGGCTATGGCTAAGGTTTCAGCTGACGGTGTTATCACTGTTGAAGAATCCAAAACTGCAGAAACCTATTCTGAGGTTGTCGAGGGTATGCAATTTGATAGGGGATATATAACACCTTATATGGCAACCGATACCGACAAAATGGAAGCAGTTCTTGAAGATGCCTTAATTCTTATTACTGATAGAAAAATTTCAAATATTCAAGAAATCTTACCCTTGCTTGAACAAATCGTTCAGGCAGGTAAAAAGCTCCTCATTATTGCAGAGGATATTGAAGGTGAGGCGCTTTCAACCCTTATTGTTAACAAGCTTCGCGGAACCTTTACCTGTGTTGCTGTTAAAGCTCCTGGCTTTGGTGACAGACGCAAGGAAATGCTTCGCGACATTGCAATTTTAACAGGCGGTGAGGTTATCTCTGAAGAATTAGGTCTTGAGCTTAAAGATACTTCTATAGCACAGCTCGGTACTGCACGTCAGGTTAAAATTTCGAAAGAAAATACCATTATTGTTGACGGTGCAGGAAATTCCGAAGACATTAAGGACAGAATTAATCAAATCAGAAACGAGCTTTCTGTTACAACCTCTGATTTTGATAAAGAAAAGCTTCAAGAAAGACTTGCAAAGCTTGCGGGCGGTGTTGCTGTTATCAAGGTTGGTGCCGCTACAGAAATCGAAATGAAAGAAAAGAAGCTTCGTATTGAGGATGCGCTTTCTGCTACAAAGGCTGCAGTTGAAGAGGGGATTGTTGCAGGTGGCGGTGTTGCGCTTATTAATGCAATTCCTGCGGTGCGTGAATTACTTGATACAACTGATGGTGACGAAAAGACCGGTGTTAGTATAGTTCTTAAATCCCTCGAAGCACCTATCCGTCAGATTGCGCTTAATTCAGGTCTTGAAGGCTCAGTAATAATAGATAAAATCATTGCAAGCGGTAAGGTTAACTATGGCTTTGATGCTTACAAGGAAGTTTATACCGATATGCTTGAAGCGGGTATTGTTGATCCCACAAAGGTTACACGTTCAGCACTTCAAAATGCAGCTTCTGTTGCTGCTATGGTGCTCACAACAGAAAGCCTTGTTGCAGACAAACCTGAGGATGTAGCCGCTGCAAATGCTGCCGCAGCCGCTGCTGCAGGCGCTGGCGGTATGTATTAATTTCATATTGCATATTTTTCCCCACATTAAGAAATGTGGGGATTTTTTTGCATAAAATAATGAATTTATCTTGAAATTATGCATAATTGTGTTATAATAAATTAGATTATTATATTTGTACCGAAGGTGGTAGCTTTATGACACGTAAACAGGCGAGAGAAGAGGCATTTATTTTAATTTTTGAAAAGCTCTTCAGTGACAGCAGTGTGGAAGAAATTCTTGACCTTGCTATTGAGGTTCGCGATTTAAAGCCCGATGATTACATTAAAAATGTGTTTTTCGGCGTTTTTGAGCATGTTGATGAAATTGATAGTATTATTTCACAAAATTCTGTAGGCTGGAAGATTGAACGTATTTCAAAAACCGCCCTTTCTGTTTTAAGGCTTTCAATTTATGAAATGAAATTTTATGATGAAATACCTGTTTCTGTTTCTATTAATGAAGCAGTTGAATTATGTAAAAAATATGCAACTAAGGAAGATGCTTCGTTTGTAAACGGGATTCTTTCCACAGTTGCAAAAGCACTTTAATATGGAAAATAGTGCTTTAAGCGTCAGGCAATTAAATTTTTATGTCCGTTCCCTGATTGAAGGGGATGTAAGACTTAATAATCTGACGGTAACAGGTGAGCTTTCTAACCTTAAAAATCATTATCAAAGCGGTCATTTGTATTTTACTCTTAAGGACAGTGACGCCGCTATACGCTGTGTTATGTTTAAGGCATTTGCGCAAAGGGTTAATTTCGAGCTTTGCGACGGTATGCAGGTTGTAATCAAGGGCAGAGTTTCGCTCTATGAAAAGGACGGCCAGTATCAGCTATATGCTGAAGAGATGTATACTGCGGGCTTGGGTGATATTGCTTTAAAATTTGAGCAGATTAAAAAACGGCTTGAAAAAGAAGGCTTATTTGATTCCGACTCAAAGAGGCCGCTACCAAAATTTCCTAAAAACATTGCGGTTGTAACTTCGCCTACGGGTGCAGCAGTGCAGGACATTTTAAACATTTTATCTCGCCGTTGGCCCGTTTCAAATGTCATTATGTGTCCTGTTTCTGTGCAAGGTGAATTGGCAGTCCCAGAAATGTGTGCGGCACTTGACAAATTGTATTCACTCTCTTGTGCCGATGTAATAATTATCGGTAGGGGCGGCGGCTCAATAGAGGATTTATGGGCTTTTAACAGCGAGGAATTGGCGCGTAAAATTTACGAATCGCCGATACCTGTAATTTCCGCAGTAGGTCACGAAACCGATTTTACAATATGCGACTTTGTAGCAGACCTAAGAGCTCCTACACCGTCTGCGGCGGCAGAATTATGTGTGCCTGACATTAATGAGCTTTCTGCCAAACTATATAAATATTCGGATTTTCTCAAAAATGCCCTTAAAAATAAGTATATTTTAAGCAAGACAAGGCTCGAAAAGGTGGAAAATTCTTTTTATTTTAATAATCCAAAGGATGCTTTTATCAATCAAAACGCTGAACGGCTTGACCGCATTTACGATAAGCTTTTAAGTTCCGTAAACAGCATTTTTGAAAATAACTGCAACAGACTTAAGCAATACGTTTTAAGTCTTGATAAGCTTAGTCCATTAAAAACACTGTCGCGCGGTTTTGCCAGTGTAACAAAGGAAAAATTGCCTGTAAAATCAGTAAATGATTTAAAATTAGGAGATACATTAGATGTAAGACTTTGTGACGGAAATTTGAGTTGCGAGGTCAAAGATATTAAAATTTCGGGGTGACGGTTTTGTCAGAGAAAAAGATAAATTTTGAAGAGTCGTTAAATTCACTTGAAAAAATAATTTCTGCGCTTGAAAACGGCGACTGTTCGCTTGATAAATCTATTGAGCTTTTTGAAAAGGGTATGAAGCATATTAAAGATTGCAGGAGCGCTTTAAATACTGCGGAAATAAAAATAAACTCTTTAACTGATATTAATGAGGAACAATAACGAGGTTGAAGCTTTATGGTAGACATTAATATTGTTTTAAATAATATAAAAGAACTTGTTGAAAGCAGAATAAACGAAGTTTTTCCTGAAATAGATACTGCATATAGAACTGTTTGCGATGCGGCAAGATACAGTTTGCAGGGCGGCGGCAAAAGAATAAGACCCGCTATAATGCTTGAATTTTGTAAGCTTTGCGGTGGTAAATATGAAGATGCGCTCGATTTTGCGGTCGCCCTTGAAATGATTCATACCTATTCGCTTATTCACGATGATTTACCTTGTATGGATAATGACGATATGCGACGCGGCAAGCCTTCGTGCCACAAGGCTTTTGGTGAATCCACAGCACTATTGGCGGGCGATACCCTTTTAACAGAAGCCTTTTTTATTGCCGCTAATGCAAATATAAGTGTTGATAAGCGTTTAAATGCCGTTTCTTACCTTTCATCAAATGCAGGGCTTCACGGTATGATAGGCGGTCAGGTTTTAGACTTATCCTTTGAAAAGGATACACCGGACGCTTCTAAGCTCCAAGATATGTATATGCGAAAAACAGGGGCTCTTTTAATCGCTGCGGCATCTATCGGATGCATTGCTGCTGGAAAATATGACGAACAAACCCTTAAAAGTGCCGCTAAATACGGTTATAATTTAGGTCTTGCGTTTCAAATAATTGACGATATTTTAGATGTTACTGCTAACGAAGAGATTTTAGGTAAGCCTGTTGGCAGTGATGAAAAAAATAACAAAACAACATTTGTTACCCTTTACGGTATAGAGGAATGCTTTGCAATAGCAGCTAAGCTTTCAAATTCCGCTCTAGATGCTCTTGATGAAATAGGGCATAACGACGGTAACGTGGAAGCAATGGAAGAGCTTTACGAAATAACAAATTATTTGCTTGATAGAAATAATTAACAGGGAAGTGAAACGGTGAGTTATCCGATTTTAAGTGAAATTTCTTCACCTACAGACATTAAAAAACTTAATATCGGTCAGACTGCCGCTCTTTGTGATGAACTTCGTAGTTGTATTATTGATACTGTTTCTAAAAATGGGGGACACTTAGCATCAAATTTAGGAACAGTCGAGCTTACTGTAGCACTCCATAGGGCGTTTAATTCACCCGAAGATTCTATTATTTTCGATGTCGGTCATCAGTGTTATGCCCATAAGCTACTAACCGGCAGATTTGAAAATTTTAATACTCTTAGAACTGAAAACGGCATTTCAGGCTTTATGAAGCCTAATGAAAGCGAGCACGACCCTTTTATTACAGGTCACAGCAGTAATTCAATTTCCGCCGCCTACGGCATATACAAAGCTAAAAAGCTGAAGGGTGAAAACGGCACTGCAGTTGCTGTAATCGGTGATGGTGCTATGACAGGCGGTATGGCTTATGAAGCACTTAATAATTCAGGTAATACAAAGGGTAACTTTATTGTAATTCTTAATGACAATAAGATGTCAATTTCAAAAAATGTCGGCTCGCTGTCCTATGCACTTACAAAAATGCGTAACCGCACAAAATACCATAAATTCAAATTTGTTTTCAGCGATTTTTTGAAGAAAATTCCCTTAATTGGCAACTGGCTTTATAAAGCAGTTCATTATATAAAAGAACTTTTAAAGGGTGCAGTTTACCGCAAAAATGTTTTTTCGAGTTTAGGTTTTAACTACCTAGGTCCTGTTGACGGTCATAATATTTCGGATATGGAAAGCCTTTTTAAGATTGCACAGGCATATAATAAACCGACCTTGGTGCACGTTATCACCACAAAGGGAAAGGGCTACCATTTTGCAGAAAAGAGTCCTAAAAACTATCACGGTGTATCTTCCTTTAATGTCAGCGAGGGTGCATCAACTACAAATGCACAAAATTTTTCTTCTGTAGCGGGTGATACACTTACTTCACTTGCCGATGCAGACAGTAAAATCTGTGCAATTACTGCCGCTATGTCCGAAGGCACTGGTCTTAACGGCTTCTCAAAAAAGCATACTGACAGATTATTCGACGTAGGAATCGCCGAACAGCATGCCGTAACCTTCGGTGCAGGTCTTGCGTCTAAAGGAATGAAACCTTACTTTTTGGTTTATTCAACCTTTTTACAACGTGGTTTTGACCAGATAATTCACGATATGGCAATCGGTGAGTTTAATTTGAGATTACTGATTGACAGAGCGGGTATTGTAGGTGAGGACGGTGAAACCCATCAGGGAATCTTTGATGTTTCTTATCTCACCTTAATCCCTAAAATGAATATTTATTCCCCGTCGACCTATTCTGAACTTGGATACCGCATAAAAGAAAGCTCACAGAAAAACGAGCTTTGTGCTATAAGATATCCTCGCGGAGAAGAATTAAAATGCACCGAATTTAATATAGAAAATGATTATTCACTTATCAACAGCGGTTATAAAAAGGGAATTATTACCTATGGCAGATTGTTCGGAGAGGCATCCTGTGCACTTGAAGAACAGCCCGATTTTAGCATTCTAAAGCTAAATAAGATATTTCCTTTAAACGATGAAATTATAGAAACAGTTATATCCTTCAAGGAGCTGCATTTCTTTGAAGAGGGTGTAAGAAGTGGTGGTATTGCCGAACATTTTGCAGCAAGATTAATCGAAAAGGGTTATAAAGGCAGCTTCAAGATTCACGCTATTAACGGTGAATTCGTTTCAGCGGCTAGTGTCGAAAGCTCACTTCGCAGCTTAAAGCTCGATAAACAGGCGATGCTTGAAGCTATTAAAAATTAGGAGATAAAATGGCAGAAAAATTACGTTTAGATGTAGCTTTGGTAGAAAAAGGCTTTGCAGAAAGCCGCGAAAAAGCCAAGGCGCTAATAATGGCAGGTATAGTATTTGTTAACAATCAAAAATCCGACAAAGCAGGAAATAGCGTTAAGTGTGATGATATTATTGAGATAAGAGGGGATACTCTAAAATATGTAAGCAGAGGCGGATTGAAGCTCGAAAAAGCAGTTGCTTCTTTCGGTCTAGACCTTAGCGGTTATGTATGTGCGGATATCGGTGCTTCTACCGGCGGCTTTACTGACTGTATGCTGCAAAATGGTGCTATAAAGGTATATTCCATTGATGTTGGTTATGGTCAGCTTGCTTGGAAGCTTCGTACAGATAGCAGAGTTATAAACCTTGAAAGAACAAATTTCAGATATGTTACCGAAGAACAGGTTCCTGATAAACTTGATTTTGCTTCGGTTGATGTTTCCTTTATATCACTGTCACTTATTCTTCCTGTTATGCGCACACTTCTTAAGGATAACGCTACTGCTGTTTGCCTTATCAAACCGCAGTTTGAGGCAGGCAAGGAAAAGGTTGGCAAAAAGGGTGTTGTAAGGGATGAAAAGGTTCATATTGAAGTTATAGAAAAAATTATAGGATTAGTTGAGGAAAACAAATTTTCACTATTAGGCCTTGATTTCTCTCCCGTTAAGGGACCTGAGGGAAATATTGAATATTTATGCTATATCAAAAAAACTGAAACCCCCGAAAATTTGACTTTGGTTTCTGCAAAGGAGCTTGTTAGTCTTTCTTATCAAGCATTAAAGGAGTAAATTATGAAAGTTGCTGTCATACCGAATCTAGATAAACGCGGTTCTTCCGAAGTTGTCGAAAATCTCGGTAAATTACTTAAAAACCTAGGTATTGAGGCATATTTGCCTGACAGAGTTTGTGCTACCGATTTTATATTACTGCCTGAGGATGATTTATACAAAATCGCCGATATAATTATCACAATCGGCGGCGACGGTACGATTATCCGTTATGCAAAACGCGCAGCACTTGATAACAAGGCGGTATTAGGTATAAATGCGGGCAGAATGGGTTATCTCGCAAATATTGAGCAAAATGAGCTTTCACTCATTTCAAAGCTGAAAACAAATGAATATTTTATTGAAAACCGTATGATGCTTTCTGTCAGTGTTGTCGAAAACGGAACTACTGCCGAAGAATTTTGCGCACTCAACGATGCGGTTATTACAAGCGGATATATTTCACGTATAATAGATGTTTCTGTTGAAGTTGGTAAGGATTCGATTAATTACAGAGCAGACGGTCTTATAATTTCTACGCCTACAGGTTCAACTGCATATTCAATGTCTGCAGGCGGTCCGATAATAGACCCGCTTACAGAATGCTTCTGTATAACACCGATTTGCTCACATTCACTTTCTGCTAAACCGATTTTGCTAGGTGCCGATAACACGTTAGTTTTAAAGGCTTTTTCAAAAAAACGTACCGAAATATTCCTTACAGTAGACGGAAGACGTGTTTGCTCGATAAAGCCGAACACCGAAATAATAATTAAACGTTCCCTAAAAACCGCAAAGCTTGTACGGCTTAATGAACGTTCATTCTATAAAACACTTTCTTATAAATTCAAGGATTCAAGGAGCGTCTGAAATGAAGAGTAGCAGACAAAAGAAAATTTTAGAGCTTATTTCACAAAAAATTTGCGTAACACAGGATGATTTGACCCAAGGTCTTAGAGAAATGGGCTTTGATGTTACACAGTCAACGGTTTCACGTGATATCAAGGAATTAAAGCTTTTAAAGGGCAGAGATGCTGACGGAAACTACCGTTATCTCACAAATTCATATAAAAATAATATCGAAAATAATACCGACCGCTATCGTGAGCTCTTCATTCGTGCAGTAATAAGCGTTAAATATTCACTTAATAATGTTGTTATTAAGTGCCATGCCGGAATGGCTTCGAGCGCTTGTGTTGCGGTTGACGAAATTTACGGCGATATGATGCTCGGCTCTTTAGCGGGCGATGATACTATTTTTATCGTAACAATGGGTACTGAGCAGTCAAAGCTTTTGTGCGACAGTTTGAATTCATTATTATAATATTCGGCGGTAAATTTTATGCTTAAATATTTACATATTGAAAATATTGCTGTTATAGAAAAAACCGATATTGAGTTCACAGACGGATTTAATGTTTTAACGGGTGAGACAGGTGCGGGTAAATCAATAGTCATTGATTCAATTAATGCAGTTTTGGGTGAGCGCACTTCGAAGGACCTAATACGTGCAGGCTGTGATTTTGCAGAGGTTTCTGCTCTATTTGGCAATATTTCTGATAACTGTTTAAAAGAACTTGAATTATTAGGGATTGAACCCGATTCAGACGGTAATATTCTCATTACAAGACGTCTTAGCCTTTCGGGTAAGGGTTTAATCAAGATTAACGGGAAACCTGTTACAGCAGGCGATTTGCGCGAAATTTCAGCTTTCCTTATTAATATTCACGGTCAGCATGATAATCAGGCACTTTTAAATCCTGAAAAGCACTGTGGTTTTATAGATGCTGTTGCTGATAATAAGTGTGTGATTGAAGAATATTACGGTGAATTTAAATATCTTAATACAATTCGTAGGGAACTGCAGTCATTAGAAACAGATGAGGACGAAAAGCTACGCAAAACCGAGCTTTTAAAGTATCAGATAAAAGAACTTGAAGACTCAGATATAAAAATAGGGGAAACCAAAGATCTTAAACAAAAGCTTACACTTGCAGAGAACTTTGAAGAAACCTATAATGCACTTTCAAAAATTTCCGCTTACTTTTGCGGTAATGATGAGAATGACGGCGCTTTAACACTTCTCAGAAATGCCTCAAAGCAGATGCTTAAAGTGGGAGAAAAAGGCGCCGATAAATTAAATACTATTATTTCTTCGCTCGAGGATTTAAATTCTGATATTCAGAACCGCTTGCTCAAAAGTGATATTTTAGAGCTTAATGTTGATGAAATCAATCAAAGGCTTGACTTAATACACCGCCTTATGTTAAAATACGGCGATGATGAAGAGCAGATGCTTGAATTTTTGAGCTGTGCCAAAAAAGAGCTTGATGACATTACCTTTGCCGATGAAAAGTGCGAAAAGCTATCAGCTGATTTGGAAGAATCAAAGCTTAGACTTATTGAATGCGGTAATAAGCTCACCCAAACGAGAGTTAATGCCTCAAAAGTTTTTGAACAGCAGGTTTCGGATGTTTTAGAGTATCTTAATATGCCAAATGTCGCTTTTAAGGTTAACATTGAGCAAGGCAGATACACTAAAAACGGCTGCGACAGTGTTGAATTCTTTATCAGTGCAAATGCTGGTGAAAACCTTAAGCCCCTTTCAAAAATTGCATCAGGCGGTGAGCTTTCAAGAACAATGCTTGCTATTAAAAGTGCACTGCTTGACAGGGATAACGTTGATACTATGATATTTGATGAAATTGACACAGGCATAAGCGGTTTTGCGGCGGAAAAGGTTGCTAATCAGCTTAAAAAGGTATCAAGGGCAAGGCAGGTAATTTGTGTTACACACTTAGCGCAGATTGCCGCAAAGGCTGATAACCATTTACTTATTGAAAAAAGTACTGCTGACGGACGTACCTTTACAGATGTTACAGCGCTCACAAACGAAGGCAGAATAACAGAGCTTGCTCGCATTATGTCAGGCAGTAATGTGACAGACAGTTTATACAATTCCGCAAAGGAATTATTAGATAGGAGTTAATACTTATGAAAATTTATGATGAATTAGTAGCGCGCGGTCTTATCGCACAGGTTACTGATGAGGATGAAATTCGCGAGCTTGTTAATAACGGTAAGGCTACATTCTATATCGGCTTTGACCCCACGGCAGACAGCTTG
>CAYQFD010000039.1:0-10346 GCA_964416795.1 uncultured Ruminococcus sp.
ATTTTCAAAGTGTCGGTATGATTTTTGTCATACCATCAAAAATAGAGTTATCTCGAAAATTCGGGATAACTCTATTTAAATATATCTTGAAAAATTCAATAAAAAATGATATATTAAATTCAGGAAAATACTTATTGTTATGCGGAATTTTCAACTTGGGGAGATGGCAAAACGAAGTTTTGACGGAGGGGTAGTTTTCTCTCCCTCAGTCTTTTGCTTCGCAAAATCCAGTTCCCTCGTCAGAGGGAGCCACAGGCTAAGTTTGTCCCCGATTTAACACAAGCATATAATACATTAAAATACATAGGAGGTATTTAAAATGACAAAGAAAATTCAAAAAATAGTAATTATAGCAGCCATCGCATTAGTAGCGTTGCTTGTTGTTGTCAACTGCTTCACTATTGTTGATGCAGGTCACACCGGCGTTGTAGTAACACTTGGTAAAGTTAACGAGGGTGTTTTGCAGGAAGGCTTGCATTTCAAGGCACCTTTTGTTCAGAAGGTAGTTAAAATTGACAACCGTATTGTCAAGCTGGAGGTTGATACCGAAGCCTTTTCAAAGGACCTGCAGACCGTTGCCACCACACTTGCTATCAATTACCGTGTTGACACCTCTAAATCATACAGTATTTATAAAAATATCGGCGCAAATTATGAACAGGTTTTAGTAGCGCCCGCTGTGAACGAGGTACTTAAAGCAATTACCGCTCAATATACTGCCGAAGAAAGCGTTACAAACCGTTCGCTTATATCTGACGGACTTATTCAAGGACTTAACGACAAGCTTAACAACATTGGTTTATACATAACAGATGTAAATATCATCAACTTTGACTTTTCCGAAGCATTTATCACTGCAATTGAAGAAAAACAGGTAGCACAGCAACAGCTACTTAAAGCAGAAACCGAAAAGCAAACTGCCATAACAAATGCTGAGGCTCAAGCCGAAACCACCCGCATTAAAGCCGAAGCAGAGGCAGACGCTAACAACAAAATCAAAGCATCTTTGAATGAAGATATTATCCGCTCAAAGTTCTATGATAAGTGGGACGGTAAGCTCCCTCAGGCTATGGGCAGTGACTCTATCATTACAAGCATTGACGGTTCAAGCACTGCTGAATAATATGAAAAATACAATTATTAATTTATTAGCTTTTGTATTTTGTTTTTCACTTATTATATGCCTTATCGGTTGTAGAAAAAGTCCACAGAACGATAATTCTTCATTAAATAACAGCACACAAAGCAAAACAGTAAGCACTGTTTCTGCGGAATCATCAACAGCACAGCAAGAAATTACAAGTTCCGAAAAGACCGTTAGTTATGAAAGCAAAATCACTTCTGCATCTTCAAGCAAGGCTTCAAAACCTCAGCAAGTAATAACTTCGGGTGAAAGCAGCATAAATTCGTCATCCGCTTTGGAAAGCTCAATCATAAATTCAACGGCAACATCTTCGGTAAAAAACTCTACCTCAACCGACCTTTATTATGATGAGCTTCGCCCGTGGTACAATATAGGCTACAACAAGCAGCTTCGCGGCACGCCTATTATTTATGCGATTTTTATGGATGATGACGAAAGCTCTTGGGATACCGCCTCTATTGAATCTTTTTTAAGCAATGAAATAGACCCTGCTGTCGCATTTCTTGAAGACGAGGCTAAAAAATGGGGTGTGTCCTTAGATTTAAGCGTCAGGTCATTTGCTACCACGCTTAATCAAGGATATACATTTAAATATGAGGGTATAGTTAATCGAAATTTACGTGAAAATCCCTCGACAAAGGATGTATTAATAAAAGCTGCGGCTGATTTTGGCTACAGCTCAGAGGAAGCACTGCAAGAGGCGGTTTCAGCCTCTCACGGCGGCAAAGAAATAATTTTTCTTTGCCTTTTCAATAAGGACGGTACCTGCTACACACGCAACCAGATAACCAACGGCAGTACCACACTCGTTGAAGAGGTGGTATTTTTCAGGTTTCCCTTAAATACTCCCGAATGGATAGTTAAAAAAGGTCAGCGCGCCTCTGTAGTGGCTCACGAAATTTTGCATGCCTTCGGTGCAGAGGATTTTTACATCACTACCTCTCGTGAAAATCTTGCAGAACAGTATTACCCCAACGATATTATGCTGTGGCAATATACAGACATAAGCCAAAATAAATTGGGCGACTGTGTTGCCTACTCAGTAGGGTGGACTAACACAGTACCGGAAGTCTGTCGCAATGATGAATGGTGGAAATAAAGTATAAAAAGCGACAGGAAATTCCTGTCGCTTTTTTGTTACGTCGGCATCGCCGACACATTAACTATTCACTATTAATTCTTCACTTTTCACTATTATATTTTGCAACTTACTTGCAAAATATAATTAGTTACATTCTGCAACAAGCGGACCTGCAAGGTCTTTTAAGAAGAAGAGCTTGCCTGCAATAGTGGGGATATATGTAGAGGTTATCCAAGGTGTCTTTTCGTGACGAAGTGTCATCCAGAGTGACATACCCTGCCACTGCATTCCTCTGCCCAATGTACCGTCCGCACCGCCGATAGCATAATCAGCCTTTAAGAATAAGCCGGGGCCTATTGTGTTTGCGCGGCAAGGAACAAGTGTAGTTCTTGACTTGAAGCTTGTAAGAGCGTTCTGCTCAACGGTAAGAGGATGGATTTTTGCGCCGATTCTGTATGGTGCCTTCTCCCATTCTTCAGTTGTATATTCAGCCGCAAATGTAGGCTCCCAGAAAGCGATATGACACATTCTGCCGATACCGTAAACAAGCACTAGCTTTGCGCCCTCTTTTTTGAGTGCATCGATTTTTTCGGGATATGTCGGCAAATTCTCTTTTGTAGCAAAATTGCGTTGATTTTTCGGAACTGTGAGTTCACCTAACGGATTAAACAAAGCCTGTTCCATTGCATATTGGAACGAACCGCTGTTGTCAGATGCTAAGGTGTTACCCTCGCTGTCTGCCCATTCGTCCATATTAAAGGTATACACGTGCTCACAGGACACTTGCCATGCCTTTAAGAAATAAACCACCCATTTATACATACCCATAGGACCTACAGGAAGAATAAAAGCGATTTTTTCGTTTCTGTCTTTAGCATTTTTAATTTGTAATGCGATTTCGTGTCCCATATAGGTTTCGAACTGCTCAAGTGAATCGCACTTTATGGGTGAAAAATCCTTGTTCCAATGCTTTTGATGCTCAGTGATAGTTTCAGGGGCATCTATGCAAGCATCAATTTTTTCAAAATCCCAGCCCGCAGGATAAAAGCCCTCAAGCGCCGAACCTTTTACTGTTGAATTAAAATCCATTTTTATATCTCCTTTTAAAATATTTTATGGTAACAAACGATAAGGTCTTAATCTTTGACTAGCTAAAAGAGGTCTGTAGCCTTCGGCATACTTCACCCTGCACTGATTGCCTCTAAATGCGGCAGTGGTACGCTGAACCTCAATAATGTCAATACCGTCGTGTTCTTTGAGCCACTTAAGCTGACTTTCGTGGCAAGCAAGCATCTGTTCTTTTAATTCCATTTCCTCTGTAATATCTACATACTCTGTTGGAATAAAGTTTATACCGTCGCTCGCATCTGCATAAAAAATCGCAGGAACATCTGTCGCGGGGCCCAAATCGGACATAAAATGAGGGCAGGACGCATCAAATGATGCCTTAAATACAAGCTTCGATACTTCCCTATGGTCAGAACAGTAATCCTCAGGTGCGTGAGTAATTATAACATCGGGACGTGCATATCTTATAATTCGTATTATTTTACGTACTTGTTCCATATCTGCACTGTTGACGGTAAGGTCGCCGATATCTGCCGTAACCACCTCAAATCCCGCAAGTGAAGCAGCTTTTTGCGCCTCCTTGATACGTATTTCACGTAATTCATCTGGCATAATTACAACATGTCCCATATTGCCGTTCGCAACATGACATGCAATAACATCATGGCCCTGTTTTTTGTATTTTATAAGCGTGCCACTGCAGCATAATTCCATATCATCCGGATGACACATAATTGCCAATACTCTCATTATATTCACATCCTTTCATAATTTCATATTAATTATATCAATATTTCTATTGTGTTGGAGTGTAAAATCGGCTATAATATTTATAAATTCAGACAAGTGAGTGAGAATATGAAAGACAATTTTACACGAGTATCCTTCGAAAAGGTTTTTAACATTGAAAAGATTATCACTATTTTTTATATGGAGCTTTCTAAAAATTTCCGTCACGGCGGGGAACAGCACGACTTTTGGGAAATGGTTTATATCGACAAAGGCGAAGTGCTCTGCACTGCCGATAAAAACCGCTTTATTTTAAAAAGCGGCGAAATGACCTTTCACAAGCCTAACGAGTTCCATAACCTGACAGGCGACAATAATGTTGCATCTAATGTAAGCATTATAACCTTCGAATGTAAAAGCCACGCTATGAAGCAGTTTGAGGGCAGAATTTTCAGTCTTAACAATGAGGAAAAAGGTCTTCTGTCCACACTTTTCGCAGAGGGGTTATCCTGCTTTAAGCTGGTTGATGAAGCAAATCCCCTTCTTCAAAATCTCGAAAAACAGGAAAACGCGCCTTATGGCAGCAGTCAAATGACCAAAAACCTACTGGAAATTTTTCTTATTAAGCTTTCAAGGCGCACAGATATTGTAACGAAGAAAATGCGGCGCAGTTATCTTATAGACGGTGTCGATGTACCGTATAACATAAAAGAGATTTTAGATTTTATGAACAAAAACATTTATGAAAGAATAACCGTTTCAGATATCGCAAAAGCAACAGGCAAAAGTGAAAGTACTGTTAAACAGCTTTTCTCCACCTACCAAAAAAACGGAATTATGCATTATTATAATTCCCTTAAAATAAAGGAAGCTAAAAAGCTGCTTAAACAAAACCGTTATAATATAACACAAATTTCCGAAATGCTGAAATTCGACACCCCGCAATACTTTTCCAAGTGCTTTAAATCATATACAAAAATGACGCCTAGTGAATATAAAAATTCTATACTATAAAAACGGTTTTTCACCTCTATAACCTTGTTTTCATATATTATTATAGAGGTGAAAAAATATGACTAACTGCAACTGCAGAACAAAAGTAGACTGCACATTTCTTAGTATAGCAGCAAGCATAATAGTTGGCATTACCGCAGCGATTTTGAGTTTTACCGCAATAATTACCGTTTCAACGGCATTTTTATGGGTGGCGCTTGGAATATCGGTGGTTTACCTTGCGGTTTTGCTTATTGCTTCGGTTGGACTCAGAAGTGGCATTGACCGATGCGTATGTAACGTAATCCCCCTTGTTATAGCGGGTATACTTCTAACAATTTTAACTTCGCTTATACTTCTTGCTATATCACTGGCTGCAACAAGTGTACTGCGTGCCATCATAATCGGTGTGCTTATCGGCGCTTTATCTTTGATTTTTACTTCTATTTCCTGCTTTATTAAGTGCTTAGCAAACTGCGACTGCTATGCCGACTAATAAAGAGCAACTTACCACAAACGAATATGTCGAGTAAGAACGCTTAACAGACAAAAGCCTCCTTGGTAGAATTAAAGAAACTACCAAGGAGGCTTGTTATGCTAAGGAATCGCGTCAAATAAGTTGCTGATTTCCTTTTCCTTTCTGAATTCACTCAAAAAGTGGGGTTGAGAAATAACGCTCTGCCGTGTCGGGAAGAACTGTTACAACAGTCTTACCCTTACCCAAAGCCTTTGCAAGCTTTATTGCAGCCGCAACGTTTGTTCCACTGCTGATTCCGCACATTATCCCCTCTTTAGAAGCCAAGTCCTTTGAAACCTGAAGCGCTTCCTCATCCTTTATAATGCATACACTATCATAAATTTTCTGATTAAGTATTTCGGGTATTATACCGTCACCTATACCCATCTGAACGTGAGTTCCTATAGAGCCGCCCGAAAGAATTGCGGCATTTTCGGGCTCAACCGCCCAAATTTTCATATTGGGATTAGCGGCTTTAAGAGTTTCACCGATACCTGTTATAGTACCGCCTGTGCCTATACCTGAACAAAAACCGTCTATTGAGCCTTCTACCTGCTCTAAAATTTCTTTACCCGTGCCCTTGCGCTGAATTTCAGGGTTTGCAGGGTTTTCAAACTGCTGCGGCACAAAAACATTCGGGTTTTCTGCCTTCATTTTAAGCGCTAAATTGAGGCACTCCTCAATACAAAGACCGATATTTCCCGCATCGTGAACAAGAATAACCTCCGCTCCGTAATGGCGCACCAGCTTTCTTCTTTCCTCACTTACAGAGTCGGGCATTATAATCTTAACCTTATAACCCTTAACCGCTCCCACAAGCGCCAGTCCTATTCCCTGATTACCGCTTGTTGGCTCAACAATAATTGTGTCCTCATTTAAAAGACCTTTTTGCTCTGCATCAAGAATCATATTAAACGCGGTGCGTGTTTTTATAGAGCCGCCAACATTAAGTCCCTCAAACTTCACTAAAATTTCCGCATCGTCAGGACCTGTCATATTTCTCAAACGAATGATAGGCGTGTTGCCCATCGCCTCTAAAATGTTGTTATAAACCATACCCAAAACCCTTATTACATAATTTAACAAAACTTATTGTACCATAAAAATAATACATTTACAATCTATTTTATTCATTACAGTCGGGTTTTGCTATCCCAGAACTTTAAGAACATACGCTGCAATAGTTTTTGTATAGTCCACTAACCTTTCACACTCTATAAATTCATTAGGCTGGTGAGCGCCTCCTATTTCACTGAAATCTCTTCCGATGCCATAAGCAAATGCGCGACTACTACCGTATTTTGAAATAACAGAAAGGTCTGAAAGACACGAACCGCAAACTAACAGTTCTTCATTTGCAGCCTCTTTAGCGGCACTAAGCATCAATTTTATATCCTCACTGTCAGGACTTGTGTAAACATAATGGAAAAAGCGTGTATTGGGAACAAAACCGTCACCAATAATGCCAAGAGGTGCGAGCTTTTCTTTAATTATCTTATCAAGAGCACAAAATTCACCGTAAATCTCATCCTTCGACTTATCGGTATAGAAAACGAAAAACACCTCTCCTCTTCCCAAATCAGAACCGCTATCGCCTGCTTTTACACCCATATATCTGAGCGAAGTTTCGGGAATAATTGTACCGCTGTAAAAAGGATTGTTATCTAATTCTTCGCGTCGCTTATCGGCAAATTGTTCAATAACTTCCATAATAATCGGTATCGCTTTTGCGGTGATTTTTGCACTGTCAACAGGTTTTTCAGTGTGGAAAAGATATTTCATTTCCCCACCGCCCGATGCACAATGCCAAATTTGTCTTTGTTTACCGTCCATATTGACAATTCTGTTGCAAGGGTATTTCATAACAGCCGCCATAGCTCCATGAGAACCGCCGTATTCTTCATCGGAATAAGCCGCAAAAAGCAAGTTTGATTTAAGTCTTACATTGTTTTCTGTCAAAATTTTCATTATGAACAATATGGTTGCCAAAGCATATTTATCGTCACAGGCACCTCTGCCAAAAATCTTGCCGTCAACAATTTCTCCCGAAAGAGCATCCCTTTCCCAATTTGCCAGATCACCGATTCTCACCGTATCGCTATGGCCCATAAGCATAAGCTCATCAGTATCGTTTTCGCCGCGAAGCCGCGCCACAACATTATAGCGGTTTTCCAAATTTCTACCCTCTAAATAATCAGGGTGGGAAGAAAAGCCCTCTAATTCCATAGGCGAAAAAATATCGCTTTCAAGTCCCATTTTCTGACACAAGTCATATATGTATTCAGCACACTCTTTTTCATTTCCGTGTGTGCCAAAGCTTTCCGAATTAATTTTAATTAAATTGCTTAATAACTCGAAAAGCTCATCTTTACGTTGTTCAATTAAATCGCATAAAACTTTAATCTGCATTTGTATTACTCCTTTTAATATCGTTGATTTTGATTTTTGAAATATCGAAAACCTCTCGGGCTTCTTTATTTTTAAATGTTTTAAGTCGGAATTTTCTAGGTTTACCCCAAACATCAAATATGCGCGGTCCTATCCATTCACCGTAATTACAACTGTCGAAAATACCCCTCACTATGCACAGTGCCGCCTTTTTAGGCTTCATAAAAATCACTTTCATAGGATATTTTATAATAGAAAAAATCAGTTTCGGATAATGCGCGGTAATATTTGTGAAAGTAATACCCGGATGTGTGACAGAAAGCGAAATATCTTTTTCGTTTCTGAACCTTTCATACATCGAGAGCATAAGATGTCTTTTTGCATTACCGTAAACCTTGCTGTCCGCCCCTACAGTAGAAAAATCTATATTTTCGGAGTTTGTTTTTGAATAATTGTGCGCTATACTGCCCACAATTACCACCCTTGCGGATTTTTCTCTGAGCTTTTCCCATAAACACTCTGTCATATAGTAAGGCGCTAAAAAATTTATTGTAAAAATATTGTTGAAACCAAAATTCGTGATTCTTCTTGGAATACTATATGCCCCTGCATTATGTATAAACACATCTGGGCAATCCTTTTCAAGCTCTGCTATAGCATGGTTTACCGAATTGACATCTTCAAGATTAAGCGGCACGAATTTAACTTTAATATCTTGAAACTCGCTTTCAAGCTCATTAATTAAACTCTCAGTCTTTTCCTTATTTCTGTTTAAAAGAATAAGCTCTGCCTCTAAAGTGGCTAAATGGCGGCAAAGCTCTGCTCCAAGTCCGCCCGTGGCGCCTGTTATCGCGACCTTTTTTCCCTTTAGACTTTCCGTATTTTCACGAAACCATTTTTTATAATTCATCTTTAAATATAATCTATAATTGAAACTATGCGTTTTGTTGACTCGGCTAATGAATCAAGAAAAGCAAATTCGTTTTTAGAATGTATCTCCCCACCGTAAATGCCCAATGAGTCTAAACAGGGGATTCCGTAAAATGTAACATCCGCCGCGTCTGAACCGCCTTTAGACATCATAGCATCCAAATTAGGAAGACCATTTTTTGAAAAGCTCTTATTAACCGCTTCTAAAAGCTTTACATTTTTCTCGCAATATTCCATAGCCACTCTTTGTGTAATTATGCTCAAGCTTGTTTTGCAACCCTGAACAAAGTTTTTTTCGGCAATTTCTTTCATAAACTGCTCTACCCAAATGAACTGCTCATGCGTTCGATATCTCACATTAACCTTAAATTCACATTTTTGGGGAACAGTATTGGGGGTTGTGCCGCCATTTATTACACTGCAGCAACAAGTGATTCCTTCACCGTCTTTTATTTTTTCAATTTCAATAATTTTATGGGATGCTTCAAGAATGGCATTTGAGCCTAATGCGTCACAGTGAGCGGCATGTGCGCTTACTCCCTCAACCTCAAACAAATATGTAACTATTCCTTTTCTCTCTATGACGCATTTGCCTTGGGTATACATTTCTAAATTAATGAATGCTGCCGCATCCTTTGCCTTTTCGCACATAAACTTAACTGTAGATTTATGGCTTGGCATACTGCTTTTTTCTTCGTCACTTTGCAGTAACAGTTTTACGGGTCTATCCTTAAACCCGCCCCTTTGTAGCACATCCATAGCAAAAAAAGCCGCCACTATTCCGCCTTTACAGTCGGTGACTCCGGGGCCGTATATTTTTTCACTGTCTTTCCGTACAGCAGGGGTGCCGAACAACCCGACAGGGTGAACTGTATCCATATGCCCCGAAAGAGCAATCGGTGCCTTTTTTGATTCAGGATTCATAGTGATACAAATTGCATCACCCGAGACCTCTTGCTTACAGTATTCAACTTCCCAACCGCGCTCATTTGCCATTTTGACGAAATAATCGCCTACTGCATCCACCCTTTCTTTTAAATCAGTGGGGCTTTCAATATTGCAGACATCTTCCCATACCTTAATATAATCCTGTGTCAGTTCTTCAATTTTTTTAAAGTATTTTTCACACATAAAAATTCTTCCTTTTCAAGCGTCTCTGTCGTCTGTCCTCAATTTTCGGTTTCGCAAAAATCAATGCAAGAACGGGTTTCTGTAAAAGGACGGACAAAGGTATCCGCAACCTTTACGTGTTCGGGGTGAATCGAATAGCCTTTAAGCGCTTTTTCGCTTTCAAATACCGAATAAAGCATAACGTCAACGTTTGAGCTATCAAGCACTTCGGTCTGAACTTTAATTTCCAAAAGACCGTCTATTTTGCCGAGTAGTCCCTCAAGTCCGTTTTTTATTCCGTTCTTTACCTTGGCATTATTAAATTCACTTTTTAATTTCCAGAGAATAATGTGCTTTACCATAACATTCATTCCTTTCTTTACACT
>CAYQFD010000040.1:0-10213 GCA_964416795.1 uncultured Ruminococcus sp.
CGGTATAGGTTACACCGTGATAGCTTTCATCAGGTGTGCAAAGACCTGGGAATTTGTCGGGATATTTTGTCCAGTCAAATTTGCCCGAGTCAACAATACAACCGCCGACACCGCTGCCGTGACCGTCCATATATTTTGTGGTAGAATGAGTAACAATATCTGCGCCCCACTCGAAAGGACGGCATTTTACAGGTGTTGCAAAGGTGTTATCAATAATAAGCGGAACACCGTGTGCGTGAGCGGCATTTGCAAAACGTTCAATATCAAGCACTGCTAAGGCAGGGTTTGCAATAGTTTCGCCGAAAACCGCCTTTGTGTTTTCCTTAAATGCGGCGTTTAATTCCTCATCACTGCAATCAGGGGAAATAAAGGTAAACTCAATGCCCATTCGTTTCATGGTAACTGCAAAGAGGTTATATGTGCCGCCGTAAATTGTAGAAGAACAAACAACGTGGTCGCCGCAAGAAGCAATATTGAAAATCGAATAGAAAGAAGCCGCCTGACCTGAAGATGTAAGCATTGCAGCGGTACCGCCCTCAAGCTCGCAAATTTTTGCCGCTACCATATCGTTGGTGGGATTTTGCAGACGGGTATAGAAATAACCGCTTGCCTCTAAATCAAAGAGCTTTCCCATATCCTCGCTTGTGGCATATTTAAAGGTTGTGCTTTGGATAATCGGTATCTGACGCGGTTCACCGTTGCCTGGGGTATAACCGCCCTGCACACATTTTGTATCTATTGAGAAATTCGACATTTCATTCACTCCAAATCAAATAATTTTTTAGCGTTCATATTTAGTATACACTTTATTTCGCTTTCGTCAAGAGAAAGTGATAATAAAAATTCAAGCTCACTTTTAGCCTCCCACATAGGATAGTCCGTTCCAAACAGCACTCGCTCGGCACCGTAGGCGCGAATTATTCTTTTTGCGGTATCAGGGGAAATATAATTAAAGCTCGAAGAACAGTCTACATAAAAATTTTTGAAATCCTTATATGCTGTCACTGCCTCGTCCCAGATAGACCAACCGCCTAAATGAGCGCCGATTACCGTAAGCCTGTCATAAGTTTCGAGTATCGGCACCATTCGGTTAGGGTTTGAAAAATCATAGCGGTTATCCCCTGTGTGAATAAGCACAGGCAGATTATATTCCTCGCAAAGCTCATAAATTTTAAGGCATCTGTAATCGTCTAATTTAAATCTTTGTATATCAGGGTGCAATTTTACCCCTTTTAGACCTAGTGACAAAAGATTTAACACATCTGCCTTAATATCCTCGCTTTCGGGGTGTAAAGTGCCAAGCCCCGTGAGCTTCACGGGGTTTTTCGATACTTCGCTTGCTATAAAGTTGTTGATGCTTGCCACTTGGTGAGGGGTGGTTGCTACAGACTGAACAATAAACCTGTCAACCCCTGCTTTTTCCTCGCGTTCGATTAAATCCTCCACAGTACCCGTTCCAACTGAATGCGCGCCGTAGAAGGTATCGGTACCGTTAACCGCTCTCGCCGCGATTTTTTCGGGGTAGATATGGCAATGTGCATCTATTATTTCTATTCCATTTATCATTTAAGTCCCAGTCTTTCGGCCGCTTCCTCGCGCATTTTATATTTGAGAATCTTACCTGCCGCATTCATCGGGAAGCTGTTTACGAACTCAATATATCTAGGCACCTTATGACGAGCCATATGGGTTGAAATGTATTCTCGCATTTCGTCCTCCGTCATACTCTCACCCTTTTTGAGAATAATCTGAGCCATAATTTCTTCGCCGTACTGCTTATCGGGAACACCGATTACCTGAACATCGCTTACCTTATCGCAGGTGTAGATAAATTCTTCAATTTCCTTAGGATAAATATTTTCTCCTCCGCGGATAATCATATCCTTCAGTCTGCCTGTTATTCTGTAATTCCCGTCAGGTGTTCTGCAGGCAAGGTCGCCTGTGTGAAGCCAACCGTCCTTATCGATAGCTTCGGCTGTGGCCTGAGGCATTTTGTAATAACCTTTCATAATGTTATATCCGCGTGCTACAAACTCACCGTTTTCACCGTCGGGACAGTCTTCGCCTGTTTCGGCATTAACAATTTTACACTCAACATTTGCAAACGCACTGCCAACCGTTTCGGTTCTTACCTCCAATGAATCGTAGAAACTACTCATAGTACAGCCTGGGGACGCCTCGGTCTGACCGTATACAGACACGATTTCCTTCATATTCATAACTTCAGTTGCCTTTTTCATAAGGTCTGCAGGACAGTTAGCGCCCGCCATAATACCTACTCTTATATGAGAAAAATCGGTTTTTGCAAAGTCGGGATGATTCATCATCGCTATAAACATTGTAGGCACGCCGTTAAAGGTGGTAATTCTTTCGGAATTAACACACGCAAGCGCAGATTTCGCCGAGAAATAAGGAAGCGGACACATTGTTGTGCCGTGAGTCATAGATGCAGTCATTGAAAGCACCATTCCGAAGCAGTGGAACATAGGCACCTGAATCATCATTCGGTCGGCGGTTGAAAGCTCCATATGGTCACCGATATATTTACCGTTGTTTACAACATTGTAATGTGTAAGCATAACGCCCTTGGGGAAGCCTGTTGTGCCCGAGGTGTACTGCATATTGCAAACGTCGTCCTTGTCTACCTTTGCCGCCATCCTGTAAACCTCGCTCACAGGCACCTCGTTTGCGCGCTCTAAAGCCTTTTCCCAAGTAAGACAGCCCTTTTGTGAGAAGCCTACTGTTATTACGTTGCGCATAAAGGGAAGTCTTTTAGCGTGAAGAGGTGTGCCCGCCTTGGTATTTTCAAGCTCGGGGCAAAGCTCGGCTATAATTTCGCCGTAATTGCAGTCCTTTGAGCCCTCTGTCATAACAAGAGTGTGGGTATCAGACTGTCTTAGCAGATATTCAACCTCGTGAATTTTATAAGCGGTGTTAACAGTTACAAGCACTGCACCTAATTTTACGGTTGCCCAGAATGCGATATACCATTGAGGCACGTTTGAAGCCCAGACAGCAACGTGTGTACCCGCCTTTACACCAAGAGAAATAAGTGTTCTGGCGAAATTATCAACATCATCCCTGAACTGACTGTAGGTTCTTGTGTAATCAAGGGTTGTATACTTAAAGGCATACTGGTCGGGGAATTCTTCTACCATTCGGTCTAAAACATCCGAAAAGGTAGCATCTATAAGGCGGTCCTTTTCCCATACGTATCTTCCCGTATGAGCGCGGTTATAGTAAAGGGAATTATCACTTCCCTTAGTATCGCTGAACTGCTTCATATAGTTTACATACTGCGAGAATATGATTTCCATATCATCAAGCTCTTCACACCATTCGGGATGCCATTCGAGTGATATAAAACCGTCAAAATTAACCGAGCGAAGACCTAACATCATTTCACCGATAGGCATTTCGCCCTCGCCGATAAGGCAGAATTCTGTGCCACTCTCGGTCTTTACAGCATCCTTTATATGCACATGACTTATATATGCGCCAAGGTTTTTAATGGTGGTTTCCGCCGCCTCGCCCTTTAAGAAATATGGGGAATACATATCCCATAACGCCGCCAGATTATCACAGGCAAAGCTGTCAAGCAAATCTCTGAGAATTGCAGTGTCAGCATAAATTCCGCTTGTTTCAACAAGCAAAACTATGCCTTTTTCCTCGGCTTTTGGTAAAACCTTTTCGATAACCGAACGCATAACCGAATTTTTCTCTTGGGTATTTTCTTCGCCGGCCGCCTTAAGTCTTACATAGGGTATGTGAAGATTTGCCGCAATTTCAATGCAAGCAAAAATTTCTTCTAAGCTGTTCTGCTCTTCCTCTTTGACAGACGGATTGCAGATAGTGTCAATACAGGGAAGCGACAAGCCCATTTCATACAGCTTTCTTACCGTTTTCTTTGCGGCATAATCGTGAAATGCACCGTCCTTATCGGTGAAAAGACGGTTATGTATGTTATGGAGTTCTATTCCCTTGAAATTTAAATCCTTGGCTATTTCACAAAACTCATCAAATGTATTATTATGCCAACCTTTTGTTGAAAAAGAGAGTTTCATTATACGTTTGCCTCCTCGTAAACAATCTTGTTTACAGCGCTAAGGTATGCTCTGATGCTTGCGCCTATAATATCGGTTGAAATGCCGTTGCCTGAGTAAAGCTTACCCTCGCGGCGAAGCTTAACAAGCGCCGAGCCTAAAGCCTGCTTACCCTCAGTTACCGACTGAATCTGAAAATCGTCAAGCTCATAGTGAGAGCCGATAATCTGCTCTATCGCTAAAAATGCCGAGTCAATAGGACCGTCACCAATAGCTATTCCCTGCAAGGCTTCGCCCTCTTTTTCAAGGGTTAACTGCGCGGTTGCAGGAATAATATTTCCGTTGTTAATCACATAGCTTACCAATTTGTATGCGGCAGGAACCTGTAATGCCACGCTTGCAACGATTGCATCAAGCTCTTTTTCGCCTACATTTTTCTTTTCTGCAACGCGCAAAAATTCTTCATAAACCTTGTCGCAATCCTCTTCGGATAAATCATAGCCAAGCTTTAAAACTGCGGCGATAACGCTATCCTTAGAGTCATCGGCATTAAAGCTCATAACAGTGTCCTCATCCTTGCGGCTTACAGAAACGCCGCCTGTTTTAGCGTTACCGATAATCCAGTTTATCTGATTTACAATGCGACCTATCTCGGTGTGCTTAATTCCTGTTTCAAACCCAAGCTTTTCAGCACAGTTTTTCATTATTGCAGCCATTGTTTCAAGCGGGATTTCCTCTGCCTTGACATCAGTTTTAAAGCATACTGCCCCGTTTTTAATTGCCGTTACTGCATTTGCAGAGGCAAGACCGTTTTTGTTATTACAGCAAACGGCGATTTCTACATTCTTATCCCCAATTTTTTCTGCAACATTCTTTACGAATTCGCCGAATGCATCGGGAAGCATTTCTGCGGCGGTATCGCAAAGGGTAATTGTTTGTGCGCCGCCCTCAATCGCTGAAAGAATGATGCTTTCAAGCTCACTTTCTTCGGCTCTGGTAGCGTCAACCGCACAAAATTCAACATCAGCGGTCTTTTCTTTAGCCGCAAGTACCAGATCTTTTACCATAACCGCCATTTTATCGGCTTTTTTGTGACAGGTATATTCCATTCCCACAGTTGATACGGGAAGCTCTATTCGAAGTCGGGGCTTTTGCGCGGTTGAAAGTGCATTTGCAGCTCTTTCAACACCCTCCTTGCTCATTCCGACAGCAACCGAAATCACAGCTTCCTTTACAAATGATGCGATTGTTTTTATAAGCAGTGTATCTGCCTTTGCGTTCTCAATTTCAGGAAGCTCGATAACATCAACATTTAACTTTTCAAGCTGACGCGCAATTTCAATTTTTTCCTTAAAGCTGAACGCATTTGATTCTTTACACAAAGTTTTGTCTGCAATTTTAATTTTCATAACACACACCTCTTAAAAATTTTAAAGAATAAAAAGTCCCTGAGATTGCAAATGCAATCTCAGGGACGAAAATTATGTTTCCGTGGTACCACCCTGATTACCGCTTTAAACGGTCACTCTGTGAAGCTCCAACAAGCCTCCTGCCATGATAACGGGGCAAGCCGTAACCGCTTACTGTATTTTCAGCAGTTCTGCTCAGGAATGAGACTTAAACTTATATTTTCGTATCGGCTTTCACCAACCGCCGACTCTCTAAAACGCAGTTATATAAGCAATAATTCCTTCAACGCATTTTTAAGTAGTATATCACCCGCTTTTTCGTTTGTCAATAGTTTTTTGGTAAAAAAATTTTCCTTTTTATGTTATATGCATACGTTTCTCTTGAATATGCTTGCAAAAAATGTTACAATTTGTAGAGTATATTCATTAGTAGGAGATGACAAGGCTTGAAAACGGTTAAAATACTGCACACAGCAGATTTTCATATAGGTGCGGCGGAAAGCTTTCTTAAAACTGAGGCATCAAAGCGCCGTTTTGAAAACCTTTTGACATTTGAAAAAATAATTGATCTGGGCGACCAAAAAAATGTCGATATAATCGCAATTGCAGGCGACTTATTTGACTCAAACCAGATAGAAGAACGTTTTATAGACGCGGTTTTTGAAAAAATTTCGAGCATAAAAATCCCTGTTGTTTTCTGTGCGGGCAACCACGACCCGCTAAATTCCGACTCGCCCTTTTTAAACCGCGAGCTACCCAAAAATTTATATGTATTAGGGGCAGAGGACGAATGCATCACCTTTGAGGGTATTTCTCTTAAATGCTACGGACGTTCCTTTACAGATGTTTATCTTAAAGGTGAAGAACAATTCACAGTAGAAGCAAGCAAGGATTATGTAAACCTTATGGTGCAGCACGGCGAGCTTAAAAGCGACCTTTCCTCCGATTATAATTCTATAACACCGAATTTCGTTAAAACCTCGGGAATGGATTATATAGCGCTCGGTCACGTGCACAAAAAAACACCTATCGGCAAAATAGATAACACCTATTTTGCTTATTGCGGCTGTCCCGAAGGTCAGGGCTTTGACGAGCTTGACGATAAGGGCGTGTACATCGGCGAAATTGGAAAGGGTGTTTGCAATTTAGAGTTTATACCTGTTTCGCGCCGCAAGCATATTCATCACAAAACGGATATAACCGGTCTTTTTTCCACCGAAGAAATCTGTGCTAAAATTTTGAATGACCTTTCTTTAAACTACAACGAGAATTTTCGCGATAATCTTTATAAAATAGAGCTTACAGGCGAAATTTTACCTGACACAAAGGTTATTAAACCCGAAATTTTAAGCAGACTCCAAAACGAGCTTTATTTTGTAAAGCTTAAGGATTCAACCGAATTACAGGTGGATTTTGAAGTCTTATCAAAAGAACCGTCGCTTAAAGGCATTTTTGTAAAACGTATGCTTGAAAAACTAAAAGCGGCGGACGAAAATGATAAACCGCTTTATAAAAAGGCTTTGAATCTAGGTCTTAAAGCATTTTTAGGGGAGGTAAAATACGATGAAGATTAATTCGCTATATATTGCCTCTTTCGGCGGAGTAAAGAATCTAAAGCTTGATTTTACCGATAGCTTTAATATAATTTACGGCAACAATGAGGACGGTAAAACTACCGTTATGGCATTCATTAAAATGATGTTCTACGGCAGTGAGCGAGGCGGAAACACTCTATCAAAAAACATTCGCAAAAAATACACCCCATGGGACAGCAGTGCTATGGCAGGAAGCGTTGACTTTGAGCACGGCGGCAAAAAATACCGCTTGGAAAAGGAATTCAGAACATCTAATTCTACCGATAAAGCTACCCTTTATGACCTACAGCTCAGCGAAAAGGTATCTGCATCGGGGGATATAGGCACTAAATTCTTCGGTCTTTCGCTTCAGGCATTTGAAAGAAGTGTTTTTATAGGTCAATTCGGTTTTCCCGACAGCGACTCTGATGTCGAGGGTGAAATTTCTTCTAGACTTTCAAACCTTGCTTTAACAGGTGACGAAAATATTTCCTTTGAAGCGGTAAACGCGCGTTTACAAAAGGCAAAGCTTGCTTTAATGTCAAAAAGCGGCAGGGCAGGGGAATATGATAAAAATATAAAAGCCGCATCCGATTTAGAGGAACAGATAAGAACGCTTACTCTCGCGAAGGAAGAGTTTGCCCGAAAAAATGAAGCGGCAGAGCTTTTAAAAGATGAAATCGAAGTGCTGCAAAAGAAGGCAGAGGACCTTAAAGCCAAAATATCCGCCGAACAGGATATAAGAAATGCCGAAAAATTAAAAAAGCTTTTATCTATTAAAGAAGAGCTTGATGCCCTTAACAGAACGCTCACCTTATCCGACGGTACGGTTATTGACGAAATGTATTTAAGAAAACTTAAATTCTGCGTTTCTAAGGTGGAAGCCGCAAGCTCAAAGGTTGCTTCAAAGCAAAATGAAATTGAGCTTTTAAACAAGAGTATTTCTGCGGGACTTAATCCGCCCGAGAATGCAACCTCTGAAAATGCCGAAAGCCTTACAAAGCAAATTGCCGAGCTTAACGCTTTATTAGACAGTAAAACTGCAGAATGCGAGGACCTCGGGCTACAGCTTGCAATAATTGAAAACGAAATTGAAAATTCAAAGGGTAAGCGCAAAAAGGCAAACAAACCTTTGCTTCTTAGCGGTGCTACGGTTATTGTTTTTGGAATAATTCTTGCTTTTGTCAATATGACAGTAGGAGTAGTCGGCTTGCTAGCAGGACTTGTGTTGCTTGTTTTAGGGCTTGCAGTAAAACCGCTCGACACTTCGCTTGCAGAGAAATTAAAGCTACGAGCCCAAGATATAAATGCACAGATTTCAAATGCAGAAACCGAGCAGAATGCCATTTCCGTAAAGCTCGGGGGTGTGTCGGCTAAGCTTGAGGCTATAAATGCGGCGCTTAATGCCACCGCTGCGGTAATAGAAAATCAACAAAAAATGCTTCTAAACGCAGAAAACGAGCTTGTCGCTTTAAATGCGGCTTTAAGTGAGGAAACCGAAACCCTATTAAAGCTTTCGGCGCTTTATAAAGATACCCAAAGCGTAACCGAGGTTACAGCGTTTATGGAAGAAATTTCCGAAAAGGTAGAAGTACAGAACAAAATTAAAACCGAGCTTGCGGTATATCTTAAAGAGCTTGACGGAATTTCATACGAAGCCGCCCGCGAAAAGCTTTCAAAAATACCCGAAAGCGACACAGTGTTTACAGAAAATTTTGAGCAAATAAAGCAGGATTTCAGCGAAACCTTATCGCTTATTGCGGATAAGAAATCTCAGTATGCCGCTCTTATCGCCGAGGCAAAAGCTCACAGGAACGCAGGGGAAAGCTTAGAGTCATTAAAGAAAAAGCGAGATGAGCTGAAAATTAAGCTTAAATCCCAAAAAGAATTTTGCGATATTCTTGATTTAGCCAGTGTAACCCTTGCAGAAAGCTTCTCTGAGGTTTATTCAAGCTACGGTGTTGTTTTAGAGCAAAAAGCCGCCGAAATTTTCGAAAATCTTACTCTCGGTAAATATAAAGATATGTATATCTCAAAATCATTTGATATTGACGTTGGCGAAAAGAACGCCTTCGGCAGACGTGATATTGAATTTTTAAGCAGCGGCGCTAACGACCAAGGCTATCTTAGCTTAAGGCTTGCGCTGTCAACACTTATGTCAAAGGACGGCGAGGCTCTGCCCGTTTTACTTGACGATTCACTCGCTCAGTATGATGATGCGCGCACAGACGCAGCGCTTGCACTTCTAAAGCAGTATTCAGAAAAACAGCAGGTAATAATGTTCACCTGTCACAAGCATATTTGTGAAAAGTCGAAGGCACTGGAAATTAGTGTAAAAAATCTTAAAGACGTCGTTTGACAAAGCATATTGCTTGTGGTATACTAATTTTTGCTAAACTTCTTTTTTGGGGGGAATATTAATGCTGGATATTAAATTTATTTGCGAAAATCCGGAATTAGTTAAAGAAAATATTAAAAGAAAATTTAAGGATAATAAGTTACCTTTAGTTGATGAAGTAATTGCACTTTACGCAGAAAAATGCGATGCTAATACAAAGGCTTGCGACCTCAGGGCTAACCGAAACAAGATAAGTAAGCAAATCGGTATGCTTATGGGACAGGGCAAGCGCGACGAAGCTGAGGAAATGAAGAAGCTTGTGTCACAGCAGGCAGAGGAATTAAAGGCGCTTGAAGAGAAAGAGGCCCAGCTTTCCAAAAAGGTGCTCGAAATTCAGATGAAGATACCCAACATTGTAGATGAAAGCGTTCCTATAGGCAAGGATGATAGCGAAAATGTTGAGGTTCGCCAATATGGTGAAAAAACCGTTCCTGATTTCGAAATCCCTTACCACACCGATATTATGGCGGCTTTCTGCGGTATTGACAAGGAGGCTGCAGGCAAGGTTGCAGGTGAAGGCTTCTACTATCTTATGGGCGATATCGCACGTCTTCATTCTGCCGTGCTTTCCTATGCGCGCGACTTTATGATTGATAAGGGCTTTACCTATTGTATTCCGCCCTTTATGATAAGAAGTAACGTTGTAACAGGTGTTATGAGCTTTGAAGAAATGGATGCTATGATGTATAAGATCGAGGGCGAGGACCTCTATTTAATCGGCACATCCGAGCACTCGATGATTGGTAAGTTTATTGATACCATCACACCTGAGGAAGCACTTCCCTTAAC